>JABJEX010000024.1 GCA_018663035.1 Porticoccaceae bacterium | reverse complement strand
CCAATACCCAGCAACACCCACAGCCATGAATTTTGTAGGGATTCCGACAGCCCCAATACCAGCAGAGTAAAGGTTGGCAGGTCGGCACCAAATCCGCTAAATGTTTCGGCAAATACTGGCACCACCTTTATAAGCAAAATACCGGTTACTACTATGGCCACTACCAGCACGGCGATGGGATAGGTTAATGCTTTTTTGATTTTTGCTTTTAGCTGCTCGGTCTTTTCTTTGTAGGTTGCCACCCGGTCAAGCATGGTTTCCAGGGCCCCAGCGGTTTCGCCGGACTCCACCAGACTACAGAAAAGATCATCAAACTGTCGGGGGTGCTTGCGCAATGCATTGGCAAAACCGCCGCCAGCTGCGACATCGTCGCGAATCTCGAAGATAAGCTGCTTCATAAGCGGTTTTTCGGCGCCATCGGCAACGATTTCAAAGCTCTGTACCAGCGGCACACCAGCTTTCATCATGGTAGCCAGTTGACGGGTAAATACTGCAATATCTGCCGGGGCAATTTTCTTCGTACGGCTAAACAGCGGTTTAGATTTTTTTTCACATAGGTAGAAATAATACCCTGTTTGCGCAGGTGACTTTTTGTCTCAATCAGATTGTTCGCGCGCAGTTCGCCGGCTATTTTTCGCCCCTGCGGTTTTTGCCTTTAAAACTAAATAGATGTGTCTCTAAAACCGTTGCCATAAATCAATCCTTGGTAATTCGATTGGCTTCTTCAATACTGATCAGCCCGCGGGCTACTTTTCTTAGGGCTGAAACCCTCAGTGTTCTAAACCCCTCGTCTAATGCGGTCTGCAAAATATCAAGCGAGCTGCCACCCTGCATGATAAGTTTTGAAATGGCCGGAGATATCTTTAAGGTTTCGTAGACGCCTACTCGGCCCTTATAGCCATTGGTACAGTTAGCGCAGTCCCCAGCCTTATAGATGGTGAACTCCTCGCGAGGAAGGCCTATCTCGAAGAAACCCTCATCTTCAAGAATGCGATCTGGAATATCATCAAAGGGCTGGCGGCAGTGGCTGCAGAGTTTACGGCCTAGTCGCTGCGCAATAATTAGATTGACCGAGGTAGCCACATTAAAAGAGGGCACACCCATATTGAGCAGACGAGTCAAGGTTTCGGGGGCACTATTAGTATATAGTGTCGACATCACTAGGTGGCCAGTTTGAGCTGCTTTAATGGCTATCTCAGCGGTCTCTAGATCACGAATCTCACCCACCATTACCACATCTGGATCCTGGCGCAGAAAGGAGCGCAGTGCTTCGGCAAAGCTGAGGCCCACGCGCATATTTATCTGAGTTTGGTTTATACCATCCATGTTGATCTCAACTGGATCCTCGGCGGTAGAGATATTGCGTTCAGCGGTATTCAGGATATTAAGCCCCGTGTACAGTGACACTGTTTTACCGCTGCCGGTGGGGCCAGTCACCAAAATCATACCCTGAGGGCGGGCTAGAGCATCCATATAGATAGTTTTTTGATCGTCCTCATAACCCAGTGCGTCAATACCTAGCTGCGCACTTGAGGCGTCTAAAATTCGCAGCACAATCTTTTCACCAAATTGCAACGGTAGAGTGTTAACCCTAAAGTCTATAGATTTACTTTTAGAGAGCTTCAGCTTTACGCGGCCATCTTGAGGAATCCGCCGCTCTGAAATATCCATTCGCGACATTACTTTTAGACGGGCTGCTAGGCGCTGGGCTAGATTAGCCGTGGGGCGGGCCACCTCTTGCAATATGCCATCAACCCTAAACCTGACCCTATAGCTTTTTTCGTAGGGCTCAAAATGTATATCGGAGGCGCCCAATTTAATGGCATCGACCAGCATCTTATTAATAAAGCGGACTATTGGGGCTTCATCTTCAGTGTTCGCCGCACCACCGTTAGAGTCATCCTCTTCGACGGCCTCCATATCTAGATCGTCAAGATGCAGATCATCTATGGTGCCCAGTACCTCGCCTATGTCCTGACTGCTGTTTTCTTCTAGCCAATTGTCCAGAGCCTGCCCAATAGCGGAGTAGAGTGCTAGCACTGGCTCCACGGCTATTCCCGTCTGAAACTGAATCTCATTGAGTGCTCGATGATTAGTGGGGTCAGCAATTGCAATAAATAAACGGTTGCCACGCTGAACTAGAGGCATTACCTGATGTTTTTTGAGCAGTTTTATATCGATTAGATCTTTGGGAACGCTGTCATGGCTGTGGTGCTCAAGTGCATAGATTGGAATACCAAATTCCTTGGCAGCTGAGTTTCCTATTGCCTTATCAGAGACAAGATTTTTTTCGCAGAGATACTGGACAGGGGAGATGTTGGCGGTTTTTGCGGAGTGGGTTGCCACTTCAAGATCCTGAGGCTCAATAAGATGATCATCCACCAGCCGTTTAGGTAAGCCATGAAGTGCTAAAGGCGCCATGTTCATAGAGCATATCTTCCCTGTGATATTGATATTTAGGCTGATTTTACTGGCGACCAAAAATATCTGGAGTGCCCAGATGCACAAAAACAAAAATAAATTGTGAGCAAATTAACGCTTTTTTTAAAAACGGTTGGCAACCAAATGTACTGACAAAAAAAGTCACAATCTGACAAAAATTGAAAAATATAGCGGGGGTTGTCACAGTCATTAGTTGTTAGTTATATATCTAAGCTACTGAAATAAATAAGGTTTATTTTATTGGCACGCAAATTGCGATGCCTTTGGATAGTGCGATAAGTGCATGATCACTTTTTGCCAGTTAACTGGAATTAACCCTGCCTAGCGCAGTTTTTACTATCTTGGAGATTTAAAAAATGAAAAAGACTCAATCAGGTTTTACCCTTATCGAATTAATGATCGTGGTCGCTATTATTGGTATTTTGGCTTCTGTAGCTCTGCCTGCTTATAACACCTACACAGAAAAAGCTCAGTTCTCGGAAGTGGTTCTAGCCACCAGTGCTGCAAAAATTGCTGTTGAAATTGGTGCTCAAACCGGCCTTGCTCTAACTGCACTGGATGGAGGTGCAAACGGAGTGATTGATCTGGGCGCCTCAGGTTATGTAGAAAGCGTGACTACTTTAAATGGTGTAATTACAGCTACAGCTATTGATTCCCTGGGCGGCCCAGATGATACCAGTGGTGCAACTTATATCCTGACCCCAACTGTAACCAACAATCAAGTGCAATGGGCGATTAGTGGCAGTTGCGTGGCAGAGGGTCTTTGCTAACTTTGTAAAGGATCCAAATACAAAAAAGCTCCAAGTTGGTTGGAGCTTTTTTAATGGCCGTTAATCTATAAATCGCATAGATAAATCAATTGCTTGAATATGCTTGGTTAAGCTACCTGAAGAGATATAGTTAACCCCAGAACCTAAATACTGCGCCACTGTCTGCTCGGTGATATTTCCCGAGACCTCAATCTTAGTCTCACCAAAATCGATAGCCTGTAAATTCTTAATTTCTGCTGCGGAAAAATTATCCAACATCACCACATCAACCCCAGCCTCTAACGCCTGATGCAGCTCGTCCAGGTTCTCAACCTCCACCTCAACAAGCTTATCAGCAGCAATACTTCGTGCCTGGATGACTGCTTCTGCAATGCTACCGCAGGCGGCAATATGGTTTTCTTTAATTAGGAAGGCATCATAGAGCCCAATCCGATGATTGTTGCAGCCGCCCACCGTGACGGCATATTTTTGGGCTAGACGGAGGCCGGGGATAGTTTTTCTAGTATCGAGAATCTTCACTTCTGAGCCTGCCGCCAAGTCGGCGTACTGTCTCGCCAAGGTGGCTGTAGCAGACAGCGTCTGTAAAAAATTAAGCGCTGTGCGCTCGCCGGTCAGCAGTACTCGGGCATTGCCCGATAGAGTAAATAACTGCTGGTTTGGACTGACTAGTTCGCCTTCTTCAACCTGCCAGTCAATACGGGTTGTTGGGTCTAGTTGCCTGAATACCTCCTCTACCCAGGGGCGGCCGCAGATAACTGCGCAATCACGGGAAATTACAACGGCAGTTGCTGTGTTCTGGGCTGGAATCAGTTTAGCGGTAATATCACCATCGCCGATATCTTCTTGCAGAGCCCTCGTTATACAGGGAGCTATATCGGCGGCAGTTTCTTTGGGTAACTGGTTGGTTGTCATGCAATTCTCATTGGTTAATGAAGGTTCACAGTGATTGGGTAAGTGCTACTGACCTTGTATTCGGCGGCATTATAGCAGTAATAATGGGTTTGGATTTTGCCCCTTGATCTGTTTCAATGCTTGCGGGAGTTGTGAAACCTATTTGCTTAGTCTGCTGAGCAGTCGCGGTTTGGTTAGCCATAGAGTTGGCAGGGTCAATGAGAAAGGGATTCGAATACAGTAAAAAAGAGCTTGTCAGCTCGCTGCGGCAGTCCTGCCAGCGGCATCTTAAATATGTTTTCAAAAGTTTCTTCGACTGTGCCTCAACCAGCCTGCTAGAGCTCGCGTCAAAGGCTGAAACAAACCGTCTGCAAACCCTTTATCTGGATGCTCAGCGGTTAATGCGGTCTCGTCGTAACAGTATCGAGACTCGGCTCTTAGACCAGGTGCTTGCCAGCTTCGCCCTGTTGGAATCAGGTAGCCTCAAGGGTAGCGAGCACAGCAGATCTCATAATATCGACCACACTACAGCCTATAACCATTTGGAGTTACTGGGCAATGAAGACCTCGAAGTAATGATTGCTCTAGATAATGGAACCACCAGAGCAATGGATACCTACAAGCAGTCGTTGTATTTACTGAGCAGACGCTTCGAAGCCCTGTTTGGCGGTGGCAGATCTTTGGTCAACGCTATGCCCATGTCACCAGACGTGCTTATGGAAAATTTTGCTGAAGCTATTTCTGACGGTATGCTGGCTGTAGAGACTCAGGTTATTTTGATCAATCTTTTTAGTCAGGCCTGTTTCGACGCTGAGTACAAAAAGCTAATTGACAGCGCCAATGCCCAGCTGGAGAGAGCCGGCGTACTGCCTAAATTAGACGATAAGACTGCTGTCACGCCTTCGAAACCAGCCCCTCAAAAGCCTGCTGAGAGCATTAATAAGTTCAACGATGATAACAGTGCCTTGGCCGGTAACTCTAATCAGCCCTCTAAACAGAGAATCAGCCCGATAGACGGATCTGAACAGGAAAGCTCTGCCACCACAGCAGAATCTGGTATTGAGGCGACTAACGAAGGTACTAGTCAGGCTTCTAGGGTGCAGACTGAATTGTTAGCGCGAATATCCAGCCTACTTGAAGTCGGCGACAGGCAACAGAATCTGGGTCATCAGGTATTTCTTGGTAAACCAGAGGTCATTGCCGCAATAGATAGGCAGGTGGCCAGCCAAAACCTGTTGTCTGACACCTCCCCATTGCAGCCCGGTCAGCTCAGCGAGGCGTTAGAGAGGAGCCTAAACGCTGAGGCAGCTGACGGCCACCAGGGGTTGCATCACAATGATGCCAGTGTATTCAAGTTGGTGGGCAAGACCTTTGGCCACCTTAGCGAGACAAGCCCTATGGCAGCAGAGGTCCAGAGAGTGATCAATCGCTGCGAGTTACCTCTGCTTAAATTGGCATTGCAAAAACCTCTAGTGCTGGAGCAGCAAAATCATCCTATTCGAAGGCTTTTTAATGAAATGGCTGACTATGCTATTGGTCTTGAGCAGGGTAACTGCGAAGAAAATAAAATTTACCGGCATATTCTCAAACTCTCTGAGCATATGCTAAGTGCATCGTTCTCCGAGCAGCAGGTTCCTCAGATATTAATGGAATTTATGTCCGCGGTAGATACTGAACGCCGCTCAAGCAAAATTCAAACACAGCGTCAGTTGGAGGAGGTGGCAGCTAAAGAAAAAATCAACTGGGCTTTCACTAGGGTCGAGGAAGAAATAAACAGCCGTTTGCTGGGTCATGAGCTGCCGGTAGCCATTTTAAACTTTGCCGAGCAGCACTGGTGCAAGGTTTTGCATATCGCCCATTTGCGAGGCGGAGAGGGCTCTGTGGAATGGCAGGACGGCCTACGAATTCTCGATAGACTATTGGCGCTAGAGCTAGTGCCGGTGCAGCAACGAGAAAAACAGCTGGTATCTCAGCTGCTAAAGGATATTGATTATCGTCTTAAACATATTGCCATTGACGCTATACAGCTTATTGACCAAATGGACCGATTGCAGTTTATTTTAGAGCCGGGGCTGCCCGCTCACGTCACTCCGCTAAATGTCGGCGAGCGCAGAGAGCCGTCTGCTAAAGATCAGGTTAAGCGAATTGTAGTCTCTTCGGTGGAGATAGAAATACCCGGCGAAAATATTAGCCTAGCGCTCAATGCTATGGAATCCATGGAAATGCCAGAGAAGCAATGTTTAGCTGAGTTGCATAAGGGTAGTTGGATTGAATTATCGGATGATATAAAGTCACAGACACGCGGCAAGCTGGTTGGCATAGTCGGCCCAACCTGGAAATACCTATTCGTGAATAATAAAGGCAAGTTGGTTGCAGAGTTAAACAGAGCACGGCTGGCGAAACAGCTGCTCGAGGGCAGGGCGCGAGTGCTTGATAGCAGCCATCTTTTCGATAAAGCCATCAAAGGCGCGATAAACGATATTAAAGAGCTATCTGTCGCTGTTTAAAGCTTGGTACAGAGGATTTGTTATGAATATTGCTCAGGGCTGGCTGACCCAGGCCATGCAGCTGCAGTCCCCCAATAGAGATCATCGGCCTGAAGGTATCAGCATTAGCCTGCTGGTAATTCACAATATTAGCCTGCCCCCAGAGCAGTTTGGCGGGCCCCATATTGGCGCTCTATTTTGTAATGAGCTGGATGCCAATTTACATCCCTATTTTGCTGAGATAGCTCACCTCAGGGTGTCCTCCCATCTACTAATTGATAGAATGGGCGCCGTCACACAGTTTGTCCCCTTTGAGCTGCGAGCCTGGCATGCAGGGGTATCTGAGTTTGATGGTCGTCAAAACTGCAATGATTTTTCTATCGGAATTGAGCTCGAGGGTGCAGACACAATAGCCTACACAGATCTCCAGTATACGACACTGGCTAGGGTCAGCCAGCTGTTGCTAAATCAGTATCCAGCTATCAATGCAGATCGCATTGTCGGACACAGTGATGTAGCGCCGGGACGTAAAACTGATCCGGGCCCGGCTTTTGATTGGCCAAGATTTAAACAGATGCTCATTTAGCTCAGGGAAGCTTATGAATTTTTTGATTGTGCTGTTAGCTGTAGTGTTGCTTGAAGCCTATGCCGACTTGGGCCCTGTGCAGCGTGACGGCTGGCTGAAAAAATGGTTTGGTTGGCTGGGCAACAGTACGTTTTCCGACCGCCAAACGCACCCCAGTGCACTTCGATTACTAGTGTTTATCACAGTACCAGTTTTCGGCGTATACCTAGTATTAGACGCCCTAGAGCAAAGCCACTGGGGTCTGTTGTTGTTCTGCCTTGAGTTGTTGGTGTTGCTCTACGGCATGGGGCGGGGCAACCTAGATAGACAGATTGAATTACTGCGCTCAGATTTTCAGGCTGACGATTTTCAGGCGGCTTTCCATGATGCTGCCGGGTTTAATCAGGCTTATCGCGAGGGGAAGGCAGAGACTAAGCAGGCGCTTAGCGATGAGATATTTGCAGCCTTGCCCTACAGAATGTTTGAGCGCAGCTTTGTCGTGATATTTTGGTTTTTCCTGCTAGGCGCGCCAGTGGCGCTCGCCTATCGGTTGCTCGCTCTCTATGGTGACCTGACGCTCTACGGGGATCCAGAAAAGTCGACTAATAATGCCTACCGACCTCTGTGGCTCTTGGAGTGGTTGCCGGTTAGAGCGCTGGGCTTGACCGTTGGCCTGATGGGTAATTTCTCGCGTACCTCCGGCATGATGCAGGCTGCGCTGTTCTCCAAAAAAGTGTCCAGCGCTGAGTTTTTGCAGCGTGCAGTCAAGGGCGCGCTGTCAGAATCAAATGCCCCACTAGACCTAAATCAGCAGAGTCTAGATGCTGTGGTGGCACTATTTAGGCGGGCGATGACAACCTGGTTGGTCGTTATAGCGATTCTGGTGATTCTTGGTTAGTGACGGGCTTAGGCTCGTCATTCCAGGGTGCAACCTTTAGTAGCAACAGCATTCCAGGCACTGCCAGCAGCGTGCAGAGATAGAAAAAGTTCTCCCAGCCTACACCCTCGACTATAAGACCAGTAACCGAACTTGCTAGGGTGCGAGGCACTGCAGTGATTGCGGTGAACAGGGCAAGTTGGGTGGCGGCAAAGGCCGGATTTGTTGTGCGAAAGATAAACGCGATAAATGCCGCTGTGCCCAGACCCACACCTAGATACTCAAAACCAATCACCAGAGCTAGCAGCCACAGACCTTCGCCAATCCGAGCCATTAAGGCGAAACCCAGAATAGAGATAATCTGCACTGCGCCAAATAACCACAGCGCGCGATTAATACCTATCTTGACCATCAAGATCCCACCCAACATACCACCCACAATCATAGGCACCAGCGCAGCAAATTTTGCCACAGAACCAATTTCGGTTTTGGTAAAGCCCATATCTAGATAAAAGGGTGTTGCTAGAGCAGTGGCCAGACTGTCACCCAGTTTATACATCAAGATAAACAGCAGAATAAAACCGGCCTGTTTGACGCCCTGACGTGTGAGGAACTCTCTAAAGGGTTCGATCACAGATGCTTTGAGAGTTGTGGGATGCAGGTCTGATTTGGCAGGTTCTTGAATGCTCAGAGTCAGTGCGATGCCGATCAGCATAAAGGCGCCGGTGATGACAAACACAGTCTGCCAAGGCAGTAGATCAGACAGAATTAGTGATAGTGAACCCGGCACCAATCCCGCCAGTCTATAGGCATTGACATGGATTGAATTGCCGAGGCCCAGTTCAATATCGGGCAAGATCTGGCGCCTGTAAGCATCCAATACTATGTCCTGAGTAGCACTTAAAAAGGCGATGCCTAGGCACAGCCAAGCTACAGGCCACAACTGGGTCTCCGGATTTAGAAAGCCCAACGCAGCTATACCCAAAAACAAGCCAATTTGAGTGCTCAGCATCCAACTGCGCCTCAGCCCTGGGCTGTAGGAAAATAGCCTTAGTTGATAGCGATCCAGAAATGGAGACCAGATAAATTTCCAGGTATAGGGCAGGCCAATAAGTGCGAAGAATCCAATTTCTGCTAGACCAACACCCTCAGAGCGCAGCCAAGCTGGTACCAGAGAGATCAGCAGGTAGAGAGGCATACCTGAGGCAAAGCCGGTAAATATGCAGATCAGCATGCGCCGGTTAAGCAGTACATCGCGAATGCTAGGAGAAGTCATGTTATCGCCTGTTGTTTTTAAGGTCGCCATCTATATTTTGCAAGGCTAATGCGAGAGCCATCGACCAATAGCCCCTCATCTTGCAAACGCGTTTTTTGTTTTTTAAAACCGTCACTGTTAGGAGGCAGACTAATCTTTCCAGAGCTATTAATCACGCGGTGCCAGGGCAGGTTGCTCTTTTCAGGGAGATTGCGCAGAGTTCTACCCACCAGCCTTGCCGCTCTGGGTAGTCCAGCTAGTTCAGCAACCTGCCCATAGGTGACTACTGACCCTCTCGGTATCATCGCTAGCACCGCATAGACCCGCTGTTCTGGTTCAATCTCACTCATGGCTAAAGACTACGCTATTCACGAGCATGTTGAAATAGTGGAAACTACCCCCATACTAGATACAGGGTCAAATAAGAGGTGTTAGATGCGGTTTTTATTTTTGTTGTTTATCGTTATGCCGGTGTTGGAGATGTGGCTGTTAATTACCGTAGGCACCAAAATCGGAGCTCTCTACACCATTGGTCTAGTTCTGCTCACCGCGGTGATAGGTGCTAAGCTTTTGCGTGAACAGGGGCTGGACACTCTGTGGCGCGGTCGCAGCAAACTCCAGGAAGGGCAGCTGCCAGCTCAGGAAATAGCCGAGGGTATGATTATTGCTATATCTGGGGCTCTGCTGCTGACGCCAGGTTTTTTCACTGATGCGGTTGGGTTTGCAGGCCTGATTCCCCCAGTTAGGGCCTACATGGTGCAGCAGATCCTAAGCAAGATGGTAGTCACTAATTTTCGGCAAGATCAGTATCGCAGTTCCCAGCGCTATGACTCTGGCTCAGGGGATGTCATTGATGGGGAGTCATGGGATAACGGCGACGGAATCGATAAATTCGACCGCTAAAAAAAATTACAGAAAAAAACATCTATCACCCTTGAAAACCAAATCACCAGTCACCATATGAGTAAACAATTGCGAAGATAGTAGTCTCGCAAGTTACTGTCGAACATTGCAGATTTTAATTGGAGATTCAAAATATGAAAATTCGCCCCTTACATGATCGAGTGATTGTGCGTCGCGAGGAAGAAGAGCAAAAGACTGCAGGCGGGATTCTATTACCCGGTTCTGCTCAGGAAAAGCCCAATCAGGGTGAGGTGGTTGCTGTAGGTAGTGGCCGTATTTTAGATAACGGTGAAGTCCGTGCAATCGATGTAAAAATTGGCGATGTCGTAGTTTTTGGACAGTATGCCGGTAACGACAAGATCGATGTCGACGGAGAAGAGCTGATCATCCTCAGCGAGAGCGATATCAAGGCTGTAATTGAAGCCTAGAGTCACCGCCCGTTTTAAAAAAGTGTTAAGTGAATTTTTGTAACTGATTTGGAAGGAAAAGAATCATGGCAGCTAAAGAAGTAAAGTTTGGCGGCAGCGCTCGCCAAGGCATGCTAGACGGCGTAAACGTTCTGGCCAATGCCGTTAAAGTAACTCTGGGTCCCAAGGGGCGCAACGTAGTTCTAGACAAAGCCTTTGGTGCACCCACAGTCACCAAAGACGGTGTGTCCGTAGCTAAAGAGATCGAGCTTAAAGATAAGTTTGAAAACATGGGTGCACAGATGGTTAAAGAAGTGGCATCAAAAGCCTCTGACGACGCTGGCGATGGCACCACCACAGCAACTGTGCTGGCTCAGTCTATTGTCAATGAAGGTCTGAAGTCTGTTGCCGCTGGTATGAACCCAATGGATCTAAAACGCGGTATCGACAAAGCCGTGATTGCAGCTGTTGCAGAAATCGCCGCAATCGCCAAGCCCTGCGCCGATAGCAAAGAAATCGCTCAGGTAGGTACTATCTCTGCCAACAGCGATTCTCATGTTGGTGACATTATTGCCGAAGCCATGGGCAAAGTAGGCAAAGAAGGTGTGATCACTGTTGAAGAGGGCAGCGGCCTAGAAAATGAACTGGATATCGTTGAAGGTATGCAGTTTGATCGTGGTTACCTGTCTCCATACTTTATCAACAATCAGGAGAGCATGAGCACAGATCAAGAGAGCCCACTCATTCTATTGGCTGACAAAAAGATCTCCAATATTCGTGAGTTGCTGCCTCTGCTAGAAGCTGTTGCCAAAGCAGGTCGACCTCTGTTAATCATCGCTGAAGATGTTGAGGGCGAAGCTCTGGCTACTCTGGTTGTAAACAACCTGCGCGGTATCGTAAAAGTTGCGGCCTGTAAGGCACCTGGCTTTGGTGATCGTCGCAAAGCCATGTTGGAAGATATCGCGATCTTGACTGGTGGTACCGTAATCAGCGAAGAAGTTGGCTTGGATCTTGAGAGTGCAACTCTCGAGCACCTGGGTACCGCCAAACGCGTCAGCATGACTAAAGAGGCCACTACGCTAGTTGATGGTGCTGGTGAAGCAGCGGCGATCGAAGCCCGTGTTAAGCAGATTCGTGCTCAGATTGAAGAGACTAGCTCAGATTACGATCGTGAAAAACTGCAAGAGCGCGTAGCTAAGCTGGCTGGCGGTGTTGCGGTGATCAAGGTAGGCGCTACCACCGAAATCGAAATGAAAGAAAAGAAAGCTCGCGTTGAAGATGCTCTGCACGCAACTCGCGCTGCGGTTGAAGAAGGTGTTGTGCCCGGGGGCGGTGTTGCTCTAATTCGTGTGCTGCAGAAGATTAGCGATCTAAAAGGCGATAACGACGACCAGACCGTGGGTGTCGGCATTGCTCTGCGTGCTATGGAAGCTCCGCTTCGTCAGATCGTTGAAAACGCTGGCGGCGAAGGCTCAGTAGTGGTTGATAAGATCAAGAGCGGAGAAGGAAACTTCGGTTATAACGCCGGTTCTAGCACCTATGGCGACATGATCGAGATGGGTATTCTTGATCCTGCTAAGGTAACGCGTACTGCGCTGCAGGCTGCGGCGTCAATCGCTGGTCTGATGATTACCACAGAAGCAATGGTTGCCGACGCGAAAGACGAAGGTGGTGCTCCTGCCATGCCTGATATGGGCGGCATGGGCGGTATGGGTGGTATGGGCGGCATGATGTAAGCCAGCTACTCAGGTAAGATCAAAAAACCCGCTCCAATAATGGCAGCGGGTTTTTTTTGCCTTTAAAAATAAATTCGCCCCTAGACCCCGTTGATGTTGCTATTTGCCCTAGTTTGCAGAACAATTGCCGAGACTAAAAAACACAGATCCCGGTTGGGACAAAAACATTAAGAGGAGTTGTCATGGAATTATTTGATTTTCTAGCGCGTTGGAGCCATGTGCTGTTTGGTATTGTCTGGATAGGCATGCTTTACTACTTTAACTTTGTTCATGGTGGTTACATGAAGGAAGCCTCCGCCGAGGGCGCTGCGGATGCAAAAGCCAAGCTGGCACCCAGTGCATTGTGGTGGTTCCGTTGGGGTGCAATGTTCACCTTTATCACTGGTCTCTACCTGTTGCACAGTATCTCTAATGTTCTCAATAACTACATCATCGTTGGTGCGGCCATGGGCACATTGATGGCAGCCAATGTATGGATGGTAATCTGGCCAGCGCAGCGTATTGCCCTGGGTATTGAAGAGGGCGGTGATAAGGCGGCTGCAGCGGCTAAAGCGCTGTTGGCTTCAAGAACAAATACTCTGTTCTCTGCGCCTATGCTATTCGGCATGCTGGCAGGCCCTCACTACGGTCAGTACGGCACAGAGGTAGGTGGCAATGGCTTGATCGTCGCTCTGGTTATTGTGCTGGCTATAGAAGTTAATGCTCTTAAAGGCAAGATGGGCCCAATTACTACTGTAAACGGTGTAATCGGCTCAAGCCTGGCGCTAACTGCTGTTATGGTTGCTGTACTCAGCATGCTGTAACGACAGATAGGTAAGTAAAGGCCGGCGCTGTTATGCAGTGCCGGTTTTTTTATGCCCATTAATAATCCTCCTAAATGTGCTTTTCTGGGATGCCCAATGGATTGGATGGGCGTATAATCAGCCGAACTTTCTGAGACCAGATTGGACATAGAGGCATCATGGACAAAAACCGTATAAATCCGATTATCGCTGATCGCGATGATATGATTGGCCGCTCACCATCTTCGGCTAAAACCGATGGCGCTGAGAGCAATGCTGCTCCATCTGCTGCTGCCTCATCACTGTCTGGCGGGTGGAAGGTTCTGGTGTTGTCAGCCTTTTTTGGGTTGGCCGCTCTAGCAGGATTTGGCTGGGTGCAGTATCAGGATCTCGCTGCCAATCACAGTCAACTGCAAGAGCGTTTTAATCTGCTCGAATCGCGTCTAAGCAGTACTGACGAGTCAGTGACTCAGTCCGGTGCAGCGATGCAGCTCAATATAAGTAAACAGGGCGAAGAGCTCAAAAAGCACTGGAGCGAAATAAAAAAGCTTTGGGGTGTTACCAACGACATTAATAAAGGAAAAATTGCTGCCAACAAAAAGGACATCTCCTTTTTGGCTAGTAAGCGCAACGAGCTAACCGAGCTGGTCGACAAAGAGAGCAAGAGCCTTAAAGCATTGAGTGGCAACTATCTCGGTCTCAGTGCTGAGGTGGATGCGATTAATGAAACTAACCGCGGCCAGGCTGATGGCTTGAATCGTCTCAATACATCTCTGGCTACTATGGCTCGCGACCTAAAGAACAACGCGGATGCGATTCAGTCTATCGATGCGTTTCGTCGCCAGATCAACCAGAAAATTTATGATCTTGAGCAACGCGTCGCTGAGGCTAATGCCAATGCAAAGGCCCAAGAATCATCAACCGAAATAAACCCAACAGGATCACCCCAGTAAGCCCTATGACCATTATTCGTCAACAAGATGTTATCCAGAGTGTTGCAGATGCGCTGCAATACATCTCCTACTATCACCCAGCTGACTTTATCAAAGCGGTAAAAGAGGCCTACGACAGAGAAGAGTCGAAGTCTGCCAAAGATGCGATGGCGCAGATTCTTATTAACTCGCGTATGTGTGCCATGGGCCACCGGCCAATCTGTCAGGACACAGGCATTGTGACTGTATTTGTGAAAGTGGGTATGAATGTGCAGTGGGATGCTCAGATGAGCCTGACGGATATGATCAATCAGGGCGTGCGCGAAGCCTACACTCATCCTGACAATATTTTGCGTGCTTCAATACTGGCGGATCCAGACGGCGCGCGTAAAAATACCGGTGATAACACGCCCGCTGTGATTCATTATGAAGTTGTTCCGGGCGACAAAGTAGAGATTGATGTAGCAGCCAAAGGTGGCGGCTCTGAAGCCAAGTCAAAATTTGCCATGCTCAACCCCTCTGATTCGGTTGTTGATTGGGTACTTAATGTTGTTCCCACTATGGGCGCTGGTTGGTGTCCTCCGGGGATTTTGGGTATTGGTTTAGGTGGCACCGCCGAGAAAGCTATGCTGATGGCCAAAGAGGCCCTTTTAGAGCATATTGATATCCAGGAGCTGCAGGCCAAAGGTGCAGAAAACCGCAATGAAGAACTGCGCCTAGAGCTGTTTGATAAGGTCAATGCACTGGGCATAGGTGCTCAGGGCCTCGGCGGTCTGACCACCGTATTGGATATTAAAATTAAAGATTATCCGAGCCACGCAGCTAACAAGGCTGTGGCCATTATTCCCAACTGCGCAGCAACTCGCCACGTGCATTTCGAGCTAGATGGTTCAGGCCCGGCGCAACTGCAAGCGCCTAACCTTGAAGACTGGCCCGATATCACCTGGGAAACCGATGAATCCGTGCGCCGCGTTAATCTGGATACTGTGACTCAGCAGGATATTGAACAGTGGAAGCCTGGCGACACGCTATTGCTTTCGGGCAAGATGCTCACGGGTCGTGATGCGGCCCATAAAAAGATGACTGATATTCTGGCCCGAGGTGAGCAACTACCTGTCGATTTAACCGGGCGCTTTATTTATTACGTTGGGCCTGTCGACCCTGTTGGTGATGAGGCTGTTGGCCCCGCAGGCCCCACCACAGCAACGCGAATGGATAAGTTCACCCGTACCATGTTAGAAGAGACAGGTCTCATGGGCATGATAGGTAAAGCGGAGCGCGGCCAAACTGGCATAGATGCCATTAGGGACAATAAGGCAGTGTATCTGATCGCCGTTGGTGGCGCCGCCTACCTGGTCTCTAAAGCGATTACTCATGCCGAAGTGATAGCCTTCCCGGAACTGGGTATGGAGGCCATTTATGAATTTGAAGTCAATGATATGCCAGTCACTGTGGCGGTAGATACCAAAGGTGAATCTGTGCATCGAATTGGCCCAGAAATCTGGCAGGCAAAGATTGAAGAGAAGGCAATCAAGCTGGATTAACAGTCCTAGTTTGGTAGTCTAGTTTTGAATAGCTCTAGACCATTGGCTACAATGAAACAAACCAATGTCTAGAGATTAGGAACAATATTCTTAGAGCGTTGCTTTAAGAGATTGGCTTTGGAGCGAGAGCTCTAACACAACAGCCCCAAGGGCTTTAATTTTAAAGGAAACAACCATGAAGTTATCGTTATCTGTGCTAGGAGCACTGATTTTTTCTTTTTCCAGCCTGACTCAGGCAGAGGACGCCTGGTATCTAGGCGGTACGGCTGGTCATTATGTATTGGACAGTGAGCGCGCAATCGAAGGTGATTTTGAGGGCTCGCAGTTAGGGCTTCAGTTAGGCAAATATATTGCCGAAGATTTGGCCATCGAGCTGGGCTATGGTTCAAATGCGGGTCATGACGACTTTGATATCATATCTCTAGCCTCCGTAAAATGGCTGGGTGACGACGCTGCTAACTGGCGTCCCTATTTTATGCTGGGCTTAAATCACTACGACTTTAAAGAGCAGAGCAACCTGTCAGTTGGCCACGACGGCAACTCTACTCAGACATTCGCTGGTATTGGTATGGGTGGTTATATCAACGACTCAGTGCAGATGCGCGCTGATATCCGCGGTATGCTGGGTTGGGAAGATCTGGATAAAGATGTAGGTATCCAATTCTCTATCAACCATGTATTTGGACGTAAGTCGCAGGCTACTGCTCCAGTAGCAGCACCTGCACCTGCGCCAGAACCTGCGCCTGTGATTGAAAAAGCGCCAGAGACACGCACCATTACTATTCGTCTGAATGTAGAATTTGAATTCAACAAAGACGTGGTATTGGCCGTCTATGGTGATCAGCTAGAAGCCATTGCAGCTGCGATGCAGGTTCACGAAGATATAGAACTAGTGCTCGAGGGCCATACAGACAGCCGTGGCTCAGATGCCTACAACGATGATCTATCGTCGCGTCGCGCAGAAGCTGTAAAGCGCAAGCTGTCGGACGACTATGGAATTGCAGCAGAGCGTATCTCCGCAGTGGGCTACGGAGAGTCAAGACCAATTGCCAGCAATGACACAGATGAAGGGCGTGCCCGCAATCGCCGTGTTGTTGGTGAGATGTCTTTCTCTGAGGTTGTCTCAGACTGAGTCTTAGATAAATAGCCAGGCTCAGGTAAAAACTTGCTAACAGTACGAGGCAAGTAGTTACGTTAAAATAGTCTGACCTTAAGCGGCGCCCCAAAGGCGCCGTTTTACTATCTTAAAATGAGGGTTGAGCATGGGTACCACATTCTATTGGCACGATTACGAAACCTTTGGTGTTGATCCCTCAGTGGATCGGCCATCTCAGTTTGCCGGTTTGCGCACCGACGAAAATCTCAACCCGATTGGCGAGCCGCTAGTGATTTATTGCCAGCCCCAGAAAGATCTCTTACCCGCTCCCATGGCCTGCCTAGTCACTGGAATTACACCTCAGCATGCTATGGAGCAGGGCTTACCAGAGCCCGAGTTTATGGCGCAGATCCACGAACAGTTAGCTATGCCAGGCACCTGTGGCGTGGGCTACAACAGTGTGCGATTTGACGATGAGGTCACCAGATATAGCCTGTATCGGAATTTCTATGATCCCTACCAACGTGAATGGAAAAACGGCAACTCGCGCTGGGATATTATTGATATGTTGCGACTTTGCCGTGCTCTGCGCCCGGAGGGTATTGAATGGCCAGATCACGAGCCGGGGCGTCCCAGCTTTAAACTTGAAGACCTTACCCGAGCTAATGGCATTGCTCACGAAGCGGCCCATGACGCCCTGAGCGACGTCACTGCGACTATAGCCATGGCAAAATTAATTAAACAAAAACAGCCGCGCCTGTTTGAATATGTGGTGAATCATCGCAGTAAAACAGCCGTAGCTGAGATGCTAAACCTGAAAGAGCGCAAACCGTTTTTTCATATATCTGGCATGCTGTCGAAAGATCACCTCTATGGCGCTGTGATGATGCCGCTGGCAATGCATCCCACCAATAGTAATGGCGTTATCTGCGTTGATCTGTCTGCCAGCCCCGAGCCACTTATTGAGTTGGATGTCGAGCAGATTCAGCGCCTAGTATTTACCTCTGCAGACCAGTTAGCCGAGGGCGAAGAGCGCATCCCATTGAAAGTAATACATCTCAACAAGGTGCCAGTGGTGACTACCCATAAGTTGGTGAATGAGGCCGCAGCCAAACGCCTAAAGATAAATATGCAGCGCTGCCAACATCATTGGCAGCGACTCATCCAGCTCGACTTGGCGTCGAAGGTGCAGCTAGTGTTTGCCGAGAAGCCCTTTCCTGCAAGGCCAGAGGCAGAGCAGCAACTCTATGCTGGATTTATACCCAATCAGGATAGAGCCTTGTTGGACGAGGTAAGGCGAGCCACTCTGGATGACTTTAAACAGCAGAGTTTTCATTTTAGCGATAGTCGCTACAACCAGTTACTCTTCAGTTACAGAGCCAGATACTTTGCGCAGTCGCTAACGGCCGAAGAGCAAAAAATCTGGTTTGACAGCTGTAAATGGCGGCTGACCGATGAGAATTCTGGCTATTTAACCCTGCAACAACAAGGCAGTGAAATTAACCAATTATTGGCCGATAGGGGTCTCAGTGAAGAAAAACGGGCAGTTTTGCTCACTCTTCAGCAGTGGAGTGGCAATATAGCAGCGGAATTTGGTCTCTCAAACTAGAGTGATTGGCTTAAACAGGCTAAAATCCCGCAAATAAACTTGCCCTGAGGCTATCGCTTGAATTTCACTGGCGCCCATATTCTCTCTATAAACCAATTCCAGCGTGAAGACGTTGAACGAGTTTTCGCTGTCGCCGATCAGATGCAGCCCTATGCTCTGCGCAAGCGCGTAACACGAGTGCTGGAAGGGGCCATTCTTGGCAATATGTTCTTTGAAGCTAGCACCAGAACCAGAGTTAGCTTTGGCTCAGCTTTTAACCTGCTGGGTGGCGAAGTCCGCGAAACTGCGGGTTTTGAAAGCTCAGCCCTAGTGAAAGGTGAGTCACTGCAAGATACGGCACGGGTTCTATCCGGCTTTAGTGATGTGATCTGTATGCGTCATCCTGCGGAAGGCTCAGTGGCAGACTTTGCCTCGGCCAGTCGAGTACCAGTCATGAACGGTGGCGATGGCGCCAACGAACATCCCACTCAAGCATTGCTAGATCTCTATACTATTCGCAGCGAAATGGCCCATATAGGGCGCGATATCGATGGCTTAAAGGTTGCCATGATAGGTGACCTTCGCCATGGTCGCACTGTGCATTCACTGAGCAAACTGCTCAGCCTTTACAACAATGTCCAGGTAGTGCTGGTATCTCCGCAAGAGTTGATGCTGCCCCAGCCGATAGTCGATCAAATGCGCAGCGCTGGCGTACAGGTAACCGTCTCACACGAGCTGACAGGCAGCATAAGTGATGTCGACATCGTCTACTCCACCAGAATTCAGGAGGAGCGCTTTACCAGTAAAGAAGAGGCCGACCTCTATCGTGGCAAATTCCGCCTTAATCAGGCGATATACACAGAGTTTTGCCAACCTAATACAGTGATTATGCACCCACTTCCCAGAGACTCGCGAGCCGATGCCAACGAGCTGGATATTGATCTCGATAGCAATCCAAATCTAGCGATCTTCCGGCAAACCGACAACGGTGTGTTAGTACGTATGGCGCTATTTGCCCTAGTGCTTGATGTAAGTCACCTTGTCGATAAATACTCTCACGATGTGCGCTGGTACAACTCTCGTCAGAGTTGACCTTGATAATAAAAACAATAAGCCCCTACACCCATGAATGAATTTGACGATATACGTCCCTATGATGATGCCGAGGTCCCCTCAGTTATCAGCCGTTTGCTTCGAGACAATGATTTTTTAGACCTGTTGCTATCAAGGCGTTTGCCAAGGCTCAGTAACCTTGTGCCCGTCCGATTTTTGATGCGGCCTATTTTACGCAATAGCTTGGCCAAGCTAGCCGCCGACGTTAGCACAGTCGAAGATTTTCAGGCTCACATGACCAGTGCCCTAAGAAAT
>JABJEX010000023.1 GCA_018663035.1 Porticoccaceae bacterium | reverse complement strand
TCGGCCAGCAAACCAACAATGTAATAGCCCTCAATAAAGTTACCCAGCTCATCGACCAGAAAACAGCGGTCAAAGTCACCGTCCCAAGCAATACCCATATCGGCACCATGCTCTAATACTGCATCAACAGTAGGGGCACGGTTTTCATGCAAAATTGGGTTGGGAATACCATTGGGGAAAGTGCCATCGGGCTCGTTGTTAATCTTGATGATTTCGATTGGCGCATTGAGGGATTTAAAACGCGCCTCCAGAGCATCAACCACATGGCCAGCAGCGCCGTTGCCCGCGTTCATAACCAGTTTGATAGGTGAGATACTGGCGAGATCAATATAACCAAATAGATGATCCAGATAGGGATCTAGGATAGACAGCTTAGAATAGCCCCCCCTTGAGGAATCATCTACCTCAGGGAAGTCATTGGCCTCAGCAAGGCGCTTGATATCGAGAAGACCTGTATCCGAACTAATAGGCCTAGAGCCCTCTCGAATCGGCTTCATACCATTAAAATCAATTGGGTTGTGACTGGCTGTAACCTCAATACCACCATCAGCCTCTAAATAGGAGGTAGCAAAGTACACCTCTTCTGTACCCACCATTCCTATATCAATCACATCGCCACCAGCATCGCGGATACCTTCGCTAAGGGCTAGCTTTAGGGATTCACTGGTCAGGCGGACATCCCCGCCCAGCACGACATTTTTTGGTTTTAGAAACTCACCGTAAGCGCGGCCTATCCGGTAGGCAATATCCTCATCTAGTTCAGTGCCAAGTTGCCCGCGAATATCATAGGCTTTAAAACAGGTAAGTTCAGTCATTGGTGGTATTGCTCCTTTTTAAATCGCGCAGAATTATCCCATAGTTGCTAACGGTCCTGTGGGAAAATTGCCGTAAACGACAAGATTATTACTAAAATATGACAGAAAGATTACATTGTGCCGCAATACCTGTGCCAAGCTCTCCTAAAAAGGCCAAACTAGAGGTACAAGAGTTACCACCAAAGCGCCAACTAGGATACTAAGCACTATACCCACGCGAAAGAAATCGGCGAACTGATAACCACCAGGCCCCTGCACCATGAGGTTAGTCTGGTAGCCCATAGGTGTTAAGAAACTCGCAGAGGCTCCGAACATTATGGCCATAACAAAAGGCAAAAGACTGACATCTAGTTGATTACTGAGGACCTGAGCCAAGGGAAACATCAGTACTGCAGCCGCATTGTTAGTAATTAACTCTGTAGCCAGCACCGTCGCCAGATAGAGTAGCAGCAAGTTGAAGAGTGGATTATCGCCCGCAACACTCATCATGCCATCGCCAGCCAAATCGGCGAGGCCGGTTTTTTGAATAGCCAAACCCAGCGACAGTGAGGCGCCTATTGCCAACAATACGCGCATATCTATGCTGCGCTGAGCGAACTCCAAAGAGATACAGCCCGTCGCAGCCAAAGCAGCTACTAGAATCAAAGAAGCCACCACCAGCGGCATAACCCCGCTCACCACTAATAGAATAAATAGTGCCACCAAGCTCAGAGCCACTGGCGCCTTATCAAAATTAGGGATGTTTAAATCATCCAGACGACTGAGCAGCAAAAAATCACGGCTGTAGCGATGTCGGCGAACAAACCCTCGCGCAGCCTCAAGCAGCAGCGTGTCACCAGCACGCAGAACGATGCTGCCTACCTTTTGTTCAATTCTTCGGCCATTGCGGGACACGGATAAAATGGCGCCACCAAATTGGGTACGAAAACGTGACGCCTTAACTGTTTTACCCACCATATTTGACACAGGCGCGACCACGGCCTCTATTAATGCCCGCGAACTGTATGGAACATCCAGCTTAAGAACTTCCCCCTCAGCGGGCACAAGTCCGGGGAACTGACGTAACTCCGATACAGCCTCAGGCTGGCCGACAAAAACTAATATATCGTTATCGCTAAGTATTTCTTCAGGGCCCACCGCCGGAATAATATGGCCCTCAGACTGAATTTCTGAAAGAAAGCTGTGCTGC
The DNA here is from genome assembly GCA_018663035.1 of Porticoccaceae bacterium. Lineage (GTDB taxonomy): Bacteria > Pseudomonadota > Gammaproteobacteria > Pseudomonadales > Porticoccaceae > HTCC2207. The sequence goes on along the minus strand of JABJEX010000023.1, from coordinate 1,733 downwards.
AAATGCCGCAGTCCCGCTTCAGCAATGCTAATACCAGAAAGAGCACCCCCTGCTACCACTCTCATACTCACGGCGTATTCCCGAGCGTTGGCGCCAACCTCAGCAACCCCCACTCTGGAAGGCAACAAACGATGTCCTACAACAATAAAATACAGCACGCCAATCACAATCAGAGGCACGCCTATAATGGCTGGACTAAATAGATTAAGACTGTTGGCCTCAGCAGTGCCCTGAAGCATGCCAACAACAAGAATATTGGTGCTAGTACCTATTAAGGTGCAGGTACCGCCCAGTATTGAGGCGTAGCTAAGTGGAATTAGTAACTTTGACACAGATATCTTATGTCGTTTGGCCCAGTCCTGAAGCAGCGGAATAAAAATAGCCACCACAGGGGTATTACTGATAACAGAACTCATAAAGGCAACAGGCAACATCACTCTAGGTATGGCGCGTCGCGGACTTGCAGTTCTGCCAAGCCATCGGCTAATCCACCAGTGCAAGGCTCCGCTCTCTTTAAAAGCAGCAGACACGATATAAAAGCAGGCAATGATATAGATAGCTGGATTAGAAAAACCTTGAAAGGCTTCATCAGGAGACAGGACGCCAAATAGTAAGAGGCCAGTCATTGCCGCTGCAAGTGCAAAATCCACCGCGAGCCGGCCACTGACTGCGACGATTAAAAAACCCGCCAAAAGACCCAGAGTAATAAATGCATCAATACTCATTGCGCACCACTGCCACCTTTAAGTTTCCGCCGACAAAAAAAGCCGATTGCACAGGCAAACGGCTTGTCCAGCGCTGATCGAAATAAGTGTATCTTATTCAAGCATAATTACACGCTGATTTTTACTGAGGGTTCTGGCCCCGACACCCTTAACCGCTCTGAGATCACCTACCTGTTCGAAGGGGCCATTAGCTTTGCGATAGGCCACTATAGCTTTGGCTGTTTTCATACCCACCCCTTTCAATGCGGCGGCAATCTAAGTGGCAGAGGCCTCATTTATGTTGATTGGCTGATAATCAGCCATCACCACTAGCGAGCGCTTTTCTTCATTTGGATCAGGATTCGCCAGTGCCTGTAACGGCAGGAGCATGGCTGCAGAGAGCATGATAAGCAGGGTTTTAACTAAAATTTTCATCTGTTGATTCCTCTTCAAGTAGTACGAATATGGGTTGCCATAACTACCCTATGCCACTACTGGATACTCAGCTACAGACGCGACTCCTTATGAGTTAATTCGGCAAAACAGCCTATGACCAGATAATACTGGCAAACATTTTTCATCAACGGCTGGACTGGATCACAAAATTATTAAATTGACAGCATCTAATTGACAAAAAAACTTGCTGTCACTATAGTGCGCGCCTCTGATTTAACAGTCAGCGGAAATCTTTCCCATTGCCCAGGTGGTGAAATTGGTAGACACGCCAGCTTCAGGTGCTGGTCCTCGCAAGGGGGTGGAGGTTCAAGTCCTCTCCTGGGCACCATAGATGCTTCATAATCCATTCGGCTGTATCCAATCTCTATCTCAAAGATCTTTAACCGGGACTTGAACCGATAAGAGGTTCACAAACTATGTCCACGGCAGAGTTTGGACGAGGAGCAACGCGACCGAGCCCCGCTAGGGGTCAAAACAGCCCACTGGCTGTTTTTATCAACCCTCTCCTGGGCACCATCACCCCATAACAATGGTAATCACAATCAATGTTATGAGAAGCAAAATCAGATAGGG
>JABJEX010000103.1 GCA_018663035.1 Porticoccaceae bacterium | reverse complement strand
TACTATTGGCTTTGAGACTAGTTATGGCTGAATTCAGTATTTCTCAGCTCGCAAAAGAATTTGAGATAACCACTAGAACCATCCGTCACTATGAGGAGATTGGCCTTCTGTCGCCCGCTCGCCGGGGCCAAACCCGGGTTTACAGTGCGGCCGATCGAACGCGTCTGAGGTTAATTTTGCGCGGCAAGCGCCTTGGCCTCTCCCTTGAGGACTCGCGGGAAATTATCGACATGTATGAGCCAGGTAAAACTAATGTCGACCAGCTAAAGAAGCTCATTGATGCCATTCAGGCTCAGCGTATCAAGCTCAACCAGCAACTTGACGACATAAGCAATCTTTTAAAAGACCTTAATACAGCGGAAGCCGACTGTATTGATGCCCTTAAATCCACAGGACAAAAATAAACTATGAACACCTCCTACCCCAGCTTAAATTTTAATCTCGGCGACGAGATAGATATGCTCCGCGACGCGGTGTACCAGTTTTGTCAGTCTGAAATCGCCCCTAGAGCCAGTGAGATTGACAGTAGCAACCAATTCCCCATGGATCTGTGGCGTAAATTTGGGGATATGGGACTGCTGGGGATTACTGTAGACGAATCATATGGCGGCAGTGGAATGGGCTATTTGGCTCATTCTGTGGCTATGGAGGAGATCTCCCGAGCATCTGCCTCTGTGGGTCTCTCATATGGCGCCCATTCTAATCTCTGCGTCAATCAGCTGCACAAGAATGGTACTGAGGAACAGAAACAAAGGTACCTACCCAAGCTCTGTTCCGGCGAACATATAGGCGCACTGGCTATGAGTGAGCCCAATGCCGGCTCTGACGTGGTAAGCATGAAACTTCGCGCAGATAAACGTGGCGACCACTACTTGCTTAACGGCAATAAGATGTGGATTACCAATGGGCCAGATGCTCATACCTATATTATTTATGCCAAAACCGATCTTAATGCTGGCTCTAAAGGCATTACGGCATTCATCGTCGAACGGGATTTTGTCGGTTTCTCTCGCCATCAAAAGCTCGATAAGTTAGGGATGCGAGGCTCCAATACCTGTGAGCTGGTTTTTGAGGACTGTCGGGTGCCGGCAGAGAATGTTCTGGGCGGTGAGGGTCGCGGTGTTGCGGTACTGATGTCTGGTTTGGACTATGAGCGAACCGTGCTCTCTGGCGGCCCTGTGGGCATTATGCAGGCCTGTCTCGATGTAGTGCTGCCCTATATTCACGAACGCAAGCAGTTTGGCCACGCAATTGGAGAGTTCCAGTTAATGCAGGGCAAGACTGCTGACATGTATGCCGAGCTCAATGCCTCGCGAGCCTATCTCTATGCTGTCGCCAGAGCCTGTGATATGGGGCAAGACTCGCGCAAAGATGCGGCAGCAGTAATTCTATTTACCGCCGAGCGAGCAACTCAGATGGCACTTCAAGCGATTCAGGCACTGGGTGGCAATGGCTACACTAATGAATATGCTACCGGCCGTTTACTGCGCGACGCCAAGCTCTATGAAATTGGTGCGGGTACATCTGAGGTGCGCCGCATGTTGATTGGCCGCGAACTATTTTCTGAGACCCAGTGAGACATTATCTATGGCTATGATTAAAACCAAGGTCGATCCTAGGACTACTGAATTCGCCGCCAACGCAAAGGCTATGCTGTCCCAGGTAAATGATCTCAACACTGTTCTGAAAACCATTTATCAGGGCGGTGGTGAAAAAGCCTGTGCCCGTCATACCAGCCGCGGCAAATTGCTGCCCCGCGAGAGGATTCAGAATTTGCTAGATCCGGGCTCTCCTTTTTTGGAGCTATCAGCGCTGGCTGCCATGAACGTATACGCAGAATCAGTGCCTGCAGCGGGAATTATTACGGGTATAGGGCGAGTCAGTGGTCAGGAATGTATGCTGGTGGCCAATGATGCAACTGTCAAAGGTGGCAGCTACTACCCTCTTACCGTTAAAAAACACCTGCGCGCCCAGGCGATTGCTGCCGAGAATCATTTGCCTTGCATCTATCTGGTCGACTCTGGCGGCGCCAACCTTCCCCACCAAGATGAGGTGTTTCCGGACCGCGACCACTTCGGTCGCATTTTCTTTAACCAAGCCAATATGTCGGCGCGCAATATCCCACAGATCGCGGCGGTGATGGGCTCTTGCACAGCTGGTGGTGCCTATGTGCCAGCGATGGCCGATGAGTCGATTATTGTTAAAGATCAGGGCACTATTTTTCTTGCCGGCCCGCCACTGGTTAAAGCGGCTACTGGCGAGGTGGTAACGGCGGAGGAGCTAGGTGGCGGTGATGTGCACTGTCGCACTTCAGGAGTAGCAGATCACTTGGCTAATAATGATCACCATGCCCTGGACCTAGCCCGCAGAGCTGTGGCCAGACTAAATCGGGTTAAGCCAATCAATGGAGACATCAGGGAGGCGGTTGAACCAGCTTATGACAGTCGAGAAATCTATGGCGTTGTGCCGGCTGATGCTCGTAAGTCTTACGATGTCCGTGAGGTGATTGCACGCGTGGTAGACGGCTCTGACTTTGATGAATTTAAAGCGCTCTACGGTACGACCTTAGTCTGTGGTTTTGCTCGAATCTCTGGATACCCGGTGGGTATTGTTGCCAATAATGGCATCTTGTTTGGTGAGTCTGCTCAGAAAGGTACTCACTTTATTGAGCTCTGTGCCCAGCGCAAAATTCCTCTGGTATTTTTGCAAAATATCACTGGCTTTATGGTGGGCAAACAGTACGAAAATAACGGTATTGCCAAACATGGCGCCAAAATGGTCACAGCGGTAGCAACCGCAAATATCCCTAAGTTCACGATAATTATTGGCGGTTCCTTTGGGGCTGGAAACTACGGTATGTGTGGCCGTGCCTATGATCCGCGCTTTATGTTTATGTGGCCTAACGCGAGAATTTCTGTGATGGGTGGTGAGCAGGCAGCTGGGGTGTTAGCCCAGGTTACAAGAGACAAGTACGAGCGCGATGGCCGCAACTGGAGTGCTGAAGATGAAGCTGAGTACAAGCAGCCCATCATTGACAGTTATGAGCACCAGGGGCACCCCTACTTCGCTTCGGCGAGACTTTGGGATGATGGGGTGATTGATCCGGCTGATACGCGCATGGTGTTGGGACTGGCAATTGCTGCCAGCCATAATCGAGAGATTGAAGAGACTAAGTTTGGTCTGTTCAGAATGTGACAGAGGCATTAGGCCTAAGTCATCCTGCACCCCAAATTATGCTTGAGGCATGCTATGTAAATGAAACCAATGGCCTCTCGAATCACAGAAAAGGGGCAAAAATGGGGCAATAGGGGCCTGGAGTAACGCACTGACTCTAGAGCATAAATGCTGGTAAGTGAGCGAACGAATTATGAATCAAGTGATTACTGAAATTAATGAATTTGGCGTTGCCCGGGTCAGGTTAAATAATCCGGATAAGCACAATGCTTTTGATGATCAGATTATTGGTCTGCTTACAGAGGCATTTGCCGCGGTGGCTGGCAACTCTGATGTGCGGGTGATGGTGCTGAGCTCTGAGGGTAAGAGCTTTTCTGCTGGGGCCGATCTTGCATGGATGCGACGCATGGCGGGTTACTCCTACGATGAAAATCTTCGCGATGCCAATGCACTGGCGCTAATGCTTAAAACCTTAAATGACATGCCTCAACCCACTATAGCTCGCATTCAAGGCGCAACCTTTGGTGGCGCTGTGGGGCTGGTTAGTTGCTGTGATATGGCGGTGGCTGCCAGTGCGGCGAGCTTTAGTCTCAGTGAGGTCAAGATTGGCTTGGTGCCAGCTACTATCAGCCCCTATGTTATTGCTGCGATTGGAGAGCGTGCAGCTCGACGTTTCTTTTTGACTGCAGAACGCTTCGATGCACACAGGGCCCTGCAAATAGGCCTGGTTAATGAGGTGGTCGACGCTGAGCAGCTCGATCAAGAAATAGACCATCTTATTGATACTTTACTGGCTAATGGGCCCGAGGCAGTAAGAGCCGCCAAACAGCTAGTTTTGGATGTAAGCGGCAAACCTATTGATCAACAGCTTATTAATGCTACTTGCGAGACCATCGCCACCATTCGTGTCAGTGAGCAGGGTCAGGAGGGCTTGAATGCCTTTTTAGAAAAGCGCAAACCTCATTGGATAAAGGATTAGGGGCAGTCATGTTTAGTAAAATTTTAATTGCCAATCGCGGTGAAATTGCCTGTCGAATTATTAAGACTGCACAGGCTATGAACATTGCCACTGTGGCGGTTTACTCTGAGGCTGATCGCAATGCCCTGCATGTGCAGATGGCTGATGAATCTGTCTTTATTGGCCCCTCCGCCTCTAGCGAATCCTATTTAGTGGGTGACAACATTGTTCAAGCAGCACTCGAGACTGGTGCTGAGGCGATTCACCCCGGCTATGGCTTTCTCTCTGAAAACGCGGACTTTTGCCGCCTCTGCGCCGCTAATAATCTAATTTTCATAGGCCCTCCCGTCGAAGCTGTTGAGGCCATGGGTTCCAAATCTGCTGCTAAGACTATTATGGCTGAGGCTGGCGTTCCACTGGTGCCCGGCTATCATGGCGCAGATCAGTCGCCCGACCTCATTAAGCAGGCAGCTAATGATATGGGATACCCAGTGCTGCTTAAGGCGGCGGCTGGCGGCGGCGGCAAGGGCATGCGCGCTGTCTATGCAGAGGACGAATTTGATCAGGCTCTGGAGGCTGCTAAGCGGGAAGCGCGCAATAGTTTTAACGATGACATCATGCTGGTGGAGAAATATCTGCTAACACCGCGGCATGTCGAGATACAGGTATTTTGCGATGCTCATGGCAATGCCCTGCATCTCTTTGAGCGAGACTGTTCAGTGCAGCGCCGTCATCAAAAGGTCATTGAGGAGGCACCTGCGCCCGGCATGTCTGAGACGCTTCGTCAGCAAATGGGTGAAGCAGCTATTAAAGCGGCCTTAGCGATTAACTATCAGGGTGCTGGTACGGTAGAGTTTCTTCTGGATACCCAGGGCCAGTTCTACTTTATGGAGATGAATGCCCGCCTTCAGGTGGAGCACCCCGTCACAGAAATGATCAGCGGCCAAGATTTGGTCGAGTGGCAGTTGAGAGTCGCCTGTGGCCAACCATTACCCTGCTCGCAGAACCAGCTAAAAATTAATGGGCACGCTTTTGAAGCGAGAATTTATGCCGAGGACCCCGATTGTGATTTTCTGCCTGCAACAGGCCAGCTTACTGTATTGCAGCCACCAGCAGAGAACGCTTATGTGCGAGTGGATACAGGTGTAATTGAAGGCGATGAGGTGAGCATGTATTACGACCCTATGATCGCCAAACTGATAGTCTGGGACATAGACCGCGACCGTGCTCTGCAGAGGTTGATTCAGGCACTTAGTGAATACCGCATCGCCGGATTAACTAATAATATTGGCTTTCTCTACAATCTAGCGACCACAGCGGCCTTCAAAGCCGGTGAGGTTAACACCGGTTTTATAGCCCAGCATGAGCAAGAAATATTTCGTCAGCGCAGCCTAGATATTGCCTACGCAATACCAATTGCCGCCGAGGCTATGGCAAGCTTGCGTGAGCAGCAGGCATTGGATTCTGCCAACCACTCTTCAGAGCCAAACTCACCCTGGCACTTAAAAAATAGCTGGGGCTTACCAAATGTGCAGTTACAGCTGCAGATTCAGGGCCAGCGGGCAGTCTTCCCTTTAAACCGCAGCCGCCGCTCAACAAGTTCAACTGTTGTGTCCACCGACCTTGGCTTTGATCTCTTTACTGAGAACGGCTATTTCCGCTGTTGCGAAGTCAAACCAAACCTTGGTGAAAACGTCGAGGACGGGATGAATAGCCTAAAGGCGCCCATGAATGGGACTCTGGTTGCCTTGACCGTTGAAATTGGCAGCCCAGTACTAAAGGGCGACACACTGCTGGTCATGGAAGCCATGAAAATGGAGCATGCCATTCTGGCACCAGCTGATGGACAGGTGCTGGACTTCTTCTTTCAGCCCGGCGAACTGGTAGATGGCGGCACTGAACTCTTAGCTTTCGAGGTCAACGAAAATGAACTACCCTGAGACGGTAAAAATTGTTGAGGTGGGCCCCAGAGATGGCCTTCAAAATGAATGGCAGAGTCTAGATGTAGGCACTAAGGTACGATTAATCAACCTGCTGGCCGATGCCGGTCTTGGCTATATTGAAGCAGGCAGTTTTGTAAGCCCTAAATGGGTCCCGCAAATGGCCGGTAGCGATGAGGTTTTTACACAGC
>JABJEX010000022.1 GCA_018663035.1 Porticoccaceae bacterium | reverse complement strand
GTCATTTATTGAAACGCCTGGATGTTACTTACTTCATGGCCAGCGTTGACCCCTTGGAAACAAATCAGGCCTTTGCCGAAGAGAACGAAGCTGATTTCCCTCTTCTTAGCGACCCCAACAAAGCGGTTGCCGAAGCCTATGATGTGCTAGCGTTTTACGGCGTACCCAAGCGTCACACTTTCTACATAGGTAAAGATGGCAAGATCCTTTTTATTGATCGTGAAATAAATGCTGCGACCTCTGCTGAAGATATGGCTGCCAAGCTTGAAGAGCTCGGTATTCCCAAAAGACAGGCAAGCTAAATCAGATAGTCCTCAGCCACTCTAACAGCTGTTAGAGTGGCTCTACTTCCCCTATAATTCACGGCTGATGACCTAACCCTTTAAGCAGTGAATTTTCATGACCATCGAACAGCATTATGATCCCGCCAGCATCGAGCGGGATGCGCAGAAATATTGGAACGACAACCAAACCTTTGAGGTCAGCGAAGACCCCAACAAGGAAAAGTTTTACTGCCTAGCCATGTTCCCCTATCCCAGCGGTAAGCTGCATATGGGCCATGTTCGCAACTACACCATCACAGATGTCATTGCACGCTACCAGCGTATGCAGGGTAAGAATGTGCTGCATCCGATGGGTTGGGATGCCTTTGGCTTGCCCGCAGAGAATGCTGCTATTCAAAACAAAACTGCGCCAGCCAAATGGACGCTGGAAAATATTGCCTACATGAAAGGGCAGCTTAAATCACTTGGCTTTGGTATCGACTGGTCGCGAGAGCTGGCTACCTGTGAACCCAGCTATTACAAGTGGGAACAATGGTTTTTTACCAAGCTGTATGAAAAAGGCCTTGTCTACAAGAAAACCAGCGCGGTGAACTGGTGCCCCAATGACGCCACAGTACTAGCCAATGAGCAGGTCATCGATGGCTGCTGCTGGCGCTGTGATAGCCCGGTAGAGCGCAAAGAAATACCGCAGTGGTTTATTCGAATTACCGACTACGCAGAACAACTTCTTGATGATCTGGATGATTTAGAGCACTGGCCTGAGCAGGTCAAGACCATGCAGCGCAACTGGATTGGCAAAAGTCGCGGTATCAACCTGACCTTCGACCTTGCAGCAGCCGTTGGCGAGCATTCAAGTTTTGATGTCTATACCACCAGGCCAGATACTCTGATGGGCGTGACCTACCTTACTCTGGCTACCCAGCATCCGATTACCCTGTATATTGCCCAGTCCAATGCTGAGCTGGCTGAGTTTATCAAGCGGTGCCAGACCCAACAGGTCTCCGAGGCGGAGATGGCCACCATGGAAAAACTCGGTATGGACACTGGTATCAGCGCAGTGCACCCGCTGACGGGGGAGTTGGTGCCAGTCTGGATCGGTAATTACGTACTGATGGATTATGGCTCTGGTGCCGTGATGGCAGTGCCAGGCCATGACCAGCGCGACTATGAATTTGCTAAAAAATACCAGCTAGACATCAAGCAAGTGATTGCCACCTGTGGCGATGAGGTCTGCGATTTAACCACTGAGGCCTTTGTTAGCAAAGGCGTACTAATGAACTCAGGAGAGTATGATGGTCTCGATTTTGAAGCGGCCTTTGATGCTATTGCCGCAGCCCTAGAAGCCAAAAACCATGGCTCAGTAACTACTAACTACCGCCTGCGTGACTGGGGCGTGAGCCGTCAAAGATATTGGGGTTCGCCCATCCCAATGTACAATCTGGCCGCGGGTGGTGAGATTCCAGTGCCATTGGAAAAACTGCCCGTGCTTCTGCCCACCGATGTCGAAATGGACGGTATTCAGTCGCCCATCAAAGCCGATTTGGAATGGAGAAAAGCCCTACACGAAGGTCAAGCGGTCGAACATGAGACTGATACCTTTGATACGTTTATGGAATCTAGCTGGTATCACGCGAGATTTACCTGCTCTGATCTAGACAGCGCTATGCTTGATCCTGAGCGCGCCAATTACTGGCTGCCTGTGGATCAGTATGTTGGCGGCATTGAACATGCTATTTTGCACCTACTGTACGCGCGTTTTTACCATAAGTTATTGCGCGACGAGGGTCTGGTCGAGAGCAGTGAGCCATTTAAGAGTCTACTCTGCCAAGGTATGGTGCTGGCAGAATCTTTCTACACTGAACAGGAGGGGCGCAAGCATTGGCTGGCACCGTCTGAAGTCAGTGTAGAGCGCGACGAAAAGGGCCGCACAGTTAAGGCCACAGAAACTGCCACTGGCAATCTGGTGCACAGCGGCGGTATTACCAAGATGTCAAAGTCTAAAAATAATGGGGTGGATCCGCAGACTGCTATCGACAAACATGGTGCCGACACAGTGCGTCTGTTCACCATGTTTGCAGCACCCCCAGAGCAAACCCTTGAATGGAGCAATGAGGGCGTTGCCGGTGCTCACAGATTTTTGCGTAAGCTTTGGGTGATGGTGAATAGCCATCTCGAAGAACATTCTATTACTGAGCTGGACACCCAGCGCCTGAATGATGCTCAGAAGGATCTGCGCCGCAAGACTCATGAAACCATTAGCAAGGTTAACGACGACTACGGTCGCCGAAATACGTTTAATACAGCGATTGCTGCGGTTATGGAGTTATTAAACGAGACAGGTAAACTCAGTGATAAAGAGCCACAGAGTATCGCTGTCCGGCATGAAGCGCTGACCAGTGCGGTATTACTTTTGGCACCAATTGCTCCGCATATTTGCCATCGCCTGTGGAATCTTTTAGGGCATAGTGGCGCCGTTGCCGATGCAGACTGGCCAACCCTCGATGAATCAGCACTGGTACGCAGCTCCATCGAGATGGTGGTGCAGGTTAATGGCAAGGTACGCGGCAAAATTCAAGTCGCGGCGGACGCCGCCAAAGAGGCTGTTGAAAAACTGGCCCTTGACGACAGTAATGTCCAGCGCTTCACTGAGGGCGCGACAATTCGTAAAATTATTGTGGTTCCGGGGCGACTGGTTAATATAGTTGCCAATTAAATACCCGCGTACAGAGCATTTATTAATGAGAACAAGATCACCGCTGATTCTAAGTGTCTGTCTAAGCCTGCTGCTCTCGGCCTGTGGCTGGCAACTGCGCAATGCTCAGGTGGTACCTGAAGATCTGGGCAGGTTGCACCTGTCCGCTCAGGATCCTCACAGCAAGCTGATCACTGAGCTAACCAGAGCGTTAAACCTTTACGGAGTGGATGTGGTAGCTAGCGCAGCGGATGCCAAATACTCGGTGGTAATCGTCGACTTTAAACGCACGCGCCGCTCAGCTACGCTCAACCCCAGCGCACGAGTCTCTGAATTCCAACTCAATGAAGAGGTCGACTTTTTAATTGTTGACGCCCTTGGTAATCAGATCATTCCTCTCTCCACCGCATCCATCGAGCGAGTCTACGAATTTAACGAGCGCGACGTACTGGCCTCAGAAAGCGAAGAGCGACTCATCAGAGATGGAATGCGCGAAGAACTAGTACGCCAGATTCTCAATCGTCTGAGTGTGGTCCCGCAGTGAAAATAAAAGCGGAGCAGCTTCAGAGCCATCTGCAAAAGCAGCTTCTGCCCGTCTATGTTGTCAGTGGTGAAGAGCCCCTTCTTGCGCAGGAATCTGCTGATGCCGTGCGCATAGCCGCGCGGGCTGCCGGCTTTGCCGAGCGCGAACTCTTTCATGTAGAAGGCAACTACGACTGGAACCAGTTGATCAACGAGTCCAACTCGCTATCCCTATTTGCAGACAAAAAAATACTGGAAATACGCATTGCAAACGGCAAGCCTGGGGATAAGGGCAGTAAAGCGCTCTGTGAAATCTGCGCCAATCTCAATCCAGACAATTTGCTTTTGATTGTGCTACCCAAACTAGAGCGGGCCGCTCAAAATAGCAAATGGATAAAAGCACTGGAGTCGGTTGGCGCCCATATTCAGGTCTGGCCTGTGTCTGCCACACAGTTGCCACGCTGGATTCAGCAGCGCCTGCAACAGGCCGGCATTCAGGCCAACCAAGAGGCAGTGCAGATTTTGGCCGACCGAGTGGAAGGTAACCTTCTTGCGGCCGTTCAGGAAATTGAAAAGCTGAAGTTATTAGCACTTGATGGCAAAGTCGACGCGAGCAGAATGTCTGCGGTGGTGGCGGATAGCGCTAGATATAATCTTTTCGAATTTATAGACAGGGTGCTGATGGGCGATGCTCAGTCTGCGGCTCGCTCATTGCGAGGTCTGCAAAATGAGGGCATAGAGATCATCCCACTGCTGTGGTCCATTACTCGGGAATTGCGCATTTTAGTGAAGGCTAGTGAGCAGGTTAATCGCGGTGCACATAGCGATGCCGCATTAAAATCTGCCGGGGTGTGGGATAAGCGCATCCCCCTCTTCCGCAGTGCACTGCGCCGCCTTAGTCCAGCGCATCTGCGTATGCTTTTGCATCAAGCCGGAGCCATTGATCGCGGTATTAAAGGTCAGCGTCAGGCCGATGTCTGGGAAGAGATCACCACATTGGTACTCTCTCTTGCCGGCAGCCAGACCCTGCAACCGGCCAACATCAAAGTATTACTCGACAGCTAAGCTAACCAAAAATACACCACCGCCGTTATCAACATGGCACCGATCAGATTTAGGGCGAAACCTTCGCGCACCATCTGCTCTACACTTAGTCTCCCTGTACCAAACACAATCGCGTTTGGCGCCGTTGCCACTGGCAACATAAAGGCACAGCTGGCAGAGAGTGCCGCTGGCAACATAAGTATGGCTGGCTCTATGCCGGCACCCAGCGCCGCAGCGGCCAGAATCGGCATTAACAGCGTGGTGGTCGCAGTGTTGCTAGTGATCTCTGTCAGAAAGGTGACCGACAGAGACACCACCAAAATTAGGGCAAAGATTGAAAGTCGAGTGACTCCCGAAAGCTGATCGCCTATGGCTGCACTAATTCCATTAATCGCAAAAGCCTTGGCTATTGCTATGCCGCCGGCAAATAACAGCAGTACACCCCAGTGAATACTGGAAGCGGATTCCCAGTCTAACAACTTCCCACCACTGCCGTTGGGACACACAAACATCAGGACCACCGCAGTAAGGGCCACAGCCGCGTAGTTGGCGCTGGGAACATTAAACCAGCTACTCCAGCCTCCCAGAGGTTCGCGCAGAGTGACCCAAGCCAGAGCCGTCAAGCCAAAAACAAACAGCACTCTCACCTCTTCTGTTCGCCAACGGCCAACCTGAGGAATCTGCAGGCCAGAAGATTGACCCAGACCTCTGGTGATCCATATGCCTGCAAGGGGCACCATTAGAATAACCACAGGTAAGGCCCACATCATCCACTGTCCAAAACCAGGCATCTGGCCTGTGGCTTCAGAGTAGATTTTCAGAAAAACCACATTGGGTGGCGAACCTATGGGCGTACCCAGACCACCTATGCTAGCGGCATAGGCAATTCCTAGAAACAGAGGCACGGCCAGTTTTTTTGCAGCATCAGAGCTATTGGCGCTGTCCAGAACAGCATAGGCAACGGGCAACAACATCAATGTTGTGGCGGTATTGGACACCCACATACTGAGCACTGCTGAGGCAACCATAAAACCAAAGACCAGTCGCCGCTGGTCCTGGGCGCCAAATAGGTTAACCATATACAGCGCAAGGCGGCGATGGGCACCACTTTTTTCCATAGCTTTGGATAACATGGCACCACCCATCAAAAGGATAATCAGCGGATCACCATAGGCTAGGGCCACCTGCTGACCATCTAGAATTCCTAGCAGAGGAAAAACCCCCAGCGGAATCATTGAGGTAGCAGGAATAGGGATTGGCTCAAATACCCACCATAGGGCACAGAG
>JABJEX010000102.1 GCA_018663035.1 Porticoccaceae bacterium | reverse complement strand
CAGCAGTGGGACTGCCCGAGACTGGCTTGGGAATTTTGCCAGGCTGGGGTGGCACGGTACGGCTGCCAAGACTAGCAGGGTTTGCCACCGCGGCGCAGTGGATTACCACGGGCGCCCAACAGAAACCCGATTCTGCGCTGGCCGTGGGCGTTGTTGACGCGGTGGTGGCTGCGGCCGATCTGCGGGGGCATGCAATACAACGATTGCAGCAAATGGCTGATGGTAAGCTGGATTATCTCAGCCGCAGGCTGAAGAAAAAGGCGCCTGTTGCGGAGAGTGCAGCAGAGTTGGAGGCCATATCTGGTAAGATTGAGGCCATGATTGAAGCCAAATTTGGGGACAATTATCCTGCGCCCCTTATTGTTTTGGAACTGCTTAGAAGCGCAGCAGATAAGAGCAGAGATGCGGCTGTTGGCTTAGAGAATCACGCTTTCTTTAAAGTGACCAGAACCCCGCAGGCCGGGGCTCTGGTGGGTCTATTTCTGAACGATCAATATATTGCCAAGCGTGCCAGAGGCTTTAACAAAGGACTGAGCGAACAACCCAGTAAGGTGTCACAGGCTGCGGTAATAGGGGCTGGCATTATGGGCGGCGGCATTGCCTATCAGAACGCCATAAAGGGGTATCCGGTGGTTATGAAGGATATTAATCAGTCCGCTTTAGATTTAGGGCTGTCCGAAGCCACAAAGCTATTGGCCAAGTCGGTCGCTAGAGGCAAGTTCGGCGAGGAGAAAGCCCAACAGATTCTGAGTCAGATTCACCCGACGCTATTGGATGACGATCTTAGTAACTGCGATATGGTGGTTGAGGCAGTTGTTGAGATGGAGTCGGTAAAAAAACAGGTTCTGTCCGCGGTCGAATCTCTGCTGGAGCCTTCTGCTGTGATTGCTTCTAATACATCGACTATCTCTATTAACCGACTCGCCAGCTCATTGCAGCGACCAGAAAATTTCTGCGGTATGCATTTCTTTAACCCTGTTCATGCAATGCAGCTGGTGGAAGTTATTCGAGGAGATAAAACCTCGGATCATACAGTGGCTGCACTTTGTAATTACGCGCTTGCTCTGGGTAAAAAGCCAATAGTGGTCAACGATTGTCCGGGATTTTTGGTTAATCGTGTGCTTTTCGCGATGCTTTTTGGTCTAGAGATGATGATCAAAGAGGGCGTAGATTTTCAGCAGATCGATCAGGTGATGGAGGATTGGGGATTACCCATGGGGCCAGCCTACTTAATGGATGTGATTGGCCTAGACACCATCCATCACTGTTACAGCACCATGATTGATGGGCTTCCAGAACGCTTTGTTAAAACTGACAGCTGGCCAACTGAGACTCTTTTTAATGCTGGAAGACAGGGTCAAAAAAATGGCCTTGGGTACTACAGGTATGGGCTGAATGACAAGGGTAAACCATCGAAAGCGGTAGACCCGGAAGCCATCGCCATGATTGAGGCAATCGCCAGCCCCGCTAAGCTAGTGAGCGCAGAGGAAGTAATAGACCGGCTGTTGATCGCCATGGCTATGGAAATGGTGCACTGTTTAGAAGAGGCCGTGGTTGCCTCTCCAGAGGAGGCGGATATGGCGCTAATCTATGGCGTTGGGTTCCCCGCATTCAGAGGTGGCATCTGTCGCTGGATGGATGAGCAAGGGCTGGACTCAATCGTTGAGCGGGGTGATCGCTATGCTCATCTCAGTGCCCTGTATAAGCCTACTGACAGGTTGCGAGAGATGGCAGCCAGGGGAGCATCTCTCTACAGCAACTAAGCTTTGCTAATCGATGCGGTGAACCAAGCTCCCTGATCTACAGACGTAAAAAAGGCGCAGTAAACTGCGCCTTTTTTACGCCTGAGTTGACAGCCACTGCCAGCTAGCGACTAGCTACCTTCTGGTCTATCAGGTGTGCCCTGCATAAATGGCCCATCGACACAGATGCGCCGACCATCTGGAGAGGCGCAGGCGCCACAGATTCCTACGCCGCACTTGGTTAGATAATCGATAGCGCTATATATCTGATGGTCTTTACAGAACTCCCTTTGCACTGCCGCTGCTGCATGTACCATAGGTGCTGGACCGCAGTTGTAAAACACCAATTTGTCCAGCTCAGCTTCGGACATTTCTTGTAACCTGCTGCGGAGCAATTCGGTAACCACACCTTTATAGCCCTGGCTACCATCATCCGTGGCAACATGCACTTGGGCGATTTTCTGGCATTCCTCGAGGTAATAGAGGCGCTCTGCGGTTCGCGCGCCAGTAAATACCTCGGCGTTACCGAAGTCGCGAGCTAGCTGATAGACAGCGGCAAGGCCTGTGCCACCAGCAACCGCCATTATTTTTGCGTCTTCTGGTGGCGTGGCAGCAATACCATGTGGGCCTCTGACGTAGACCTCTGTGCCTACGGCTAGATCCATCAGCTCATGGGTAAAGGTTCCAACATCTATAACGGCAAGCTGGAAAGGGTCGTCAGCGAGTGCAGAGAAGGGTTTTTCGCCTAGCCCCGGAACCCATAGAAAGACAAACTCACCGGCTTGAATATTAATCTTGCGATCAAAGGTAAGAACACAGATGTCATCACAAACGCGCTTATTTTCCACCAGGATTACGGGTTCAAAATCCATATCAATATCATAGCGTATATGGCCCTCTGCCTTGTTGGAGTCAAAGCAGATGTCCGATTCGAGCTGGTTAAAATAGCTGACCATATCATCTGTAGTCATACCGGTAAGCGCTGATCCAACCCCTACAATTGTCGACCCTGCATTGAAGAATTCTCTTACATCAGCTGCGCTGCTTACGCCGCCGCAGCCAATAATTGGCACCTCAGTCACTTCGGCAATCTCGCGCACACATTTGAGGGCTATAGGCAGAACGCCTTTGCCAGACATGCCACCTGCACCGTTACTGAGCACCGGGTGGCCGTGTGAAGATGTATAGCCCGGGCCAACGGTATTGATTGCGCAGAGTGCGTCGGCACCACCGTCGACAGCCGCCAAAGCAATTTCGCGAATATTGGGCGTGTTAGGGGTCAGTTTAGGAATCACGGGAATATCCACAACCGCCTTGACCGCGGCCGTAACTTCCCGCACAAGCTGTGGGTCCTGACCCATGGCCATGCCATAGCCTTTGGCATGTGGGCAAGAGAGGTTGAGCTCAAGTCCATTGGCCACGGGGGCCATTATTTTTGCAACCTCGACAAACTCATCAACGGTTCCGCCAAAAATTGATACCAACAGAAAACGATCCTCTGGTATTCGCAGCTTAGCCATGGCTTCAGCAGCAGCTCGTGCGCCGGGATTAGTCAGGCCAACAGCGTTGACGAAGCAGCCAGGAGCATATTGGCTATAGACCGGCTCCCGGTTACCGGCTCTAGCATCTGGGCCTACACTCTTGGTGGTTATAACACCAACCTGCGGCATATGATCGAAAAAATATTGGATAATAGAGGTGGCTGTGGTGACAATTCCGGAGGGAACTGTAAATGGGCCTGAAAGGGTCTTGCCGAGAAATTCTGTATTCAAGATAGCTCGCTCGATACTGGTTTTAATGGGCTAATTACGCAGCAAGCAATTATACCGATTTTAGAAGATTAGTCTGCCTTCATTTTTACCCGAGCACAAAAAAGGGCGGAGAAACTCCACCCTTTTTGTCCATCGCTTTAACACTAGAACTGATTCATGGTGTTGTCTTTACCAGAGGCTTTGAGTGCTGCCTCACCAGCAAAATATTCTTTGTGGTCATCACCAATATCTGAGCCAGCCATGTTCTGGTGCTTTACACAGGCGATGCCCTGACGAATTTCCTTGCGCTGAACCCCAGCAACGTAACCTAGCATACCCTGCTCGCCAAAATACTCTTTGGCCAAATTATCAGTCGACAGGGCCGCCGTATGATAGGTTGGTAGGGTAATGAGGTGATGGAAAATACCGGCCTCTCGAGCAGCGTCCGCCTGGAAGGTGCGTATTTTTTCGTCTGCTGTGCTCGCCAGTTCTGTACTGTCGTAGACAGCATTCATCAGGTCGGAACGATCGTAGGCTGACACGTCGGTTCCAGCTTCGGACAATGCATCGAAAACTTGCTGTCGGAAGTTCAGCGTCCAGTTAAACGATGGCGAATTGTTGTACACCAGCTTGGCATTGGGCACCACTTTGCGAATCTCGTCCATCATTCCACCGATTTGTCCGATATGCGGCTTCTCGGTCTCGATCCATATCATATCTGCGCCATTTTGCAGGCTGGTAATACTGTCGAGGATGCAGCGCGCTTCTCCCGTGCCAGGTTTGAATCTAAACAAATTGCTGGGCAGACGCTTGGGCCGGACTAGTTTACCCGCCCGATTGATTACCACATCGCCATTTTGCATTTCCTCTGGTGCTATCTCTTCAACATCTAAGAAGGCATTGTATTGGTCGCCCAAATCACCGGGCTCCTGTGTCACTGCAATCTGCTTGGTTAAACCGGCACCCAGGGAGTCGGTGCGAGCTACGATTACGCCGTCATCGACACCCAGCTCTAAAAACGCATAGCGAACCGCATTAATTTTTGCCAGAAAGTCTGCATGGGGGACAGTGACCTTGCCGTCCTGATGGCCGCATTGTTTCTCATCAGAAACCTGATTTTCAATTTGAATGCAGCACGCACCGGCCTCTATCATCTGCTTGGCCATCAGGTACGTGGCCTCTGCATTGCCGAAGCCAGCATCTATATCAGCGATTATTGGCACAACATGGGTTTGATGGTTGTCAATCTTGTCTTGTATCGCTTGTTTGGCCGCGCCCTCGGCAACGTCCAGCTCACGGAAGAGGTCGCCAAGTTCTCTTGCGTCGGCCTGACGCAAAAAGGTGTAAAGCTCGCCGATCAGCCCGGCAACGGATGTCTTCTCATGCATAGACTGATCTGGCAGAGGGCCAAACTCTGAACGCAGCGCAGCAACCATCCAGCCTGACAGATAGAGATATTTGCGATCAGTGGTACCAAAATGTTTTTTGATTGAAATTAATTTCTGCTGGCCAATGAACCCATGCCAGCAACCCAGTGACTGAGTATAGGCAGATGAGTCAGCATCATAGGCTGCCATGTCAGCACGCATTACCGCGGCTGTGTATTTGGCTATATCAAGCCCGGTTTTGAACCGGTTCTGAGCGCGCATACGCGCTACAGACTCAGGGTTAATCGCATCCCAGTTTCCAGACTGGCTTTCTTTTAGCTTCGCCATAGTGGCAATATTGTCGGCATAAAACGTCATTGGTGACCTCTGCATCATTGTGTGCTGTTTGACTGTGGACGAAGTTTAGGTATGATGCCTATATTAATCTAATTGATAGTTTCTATTTTGGGCATTTTTCTTATGAATATATCAAGAGTCGATCTGAACCTACTTGTATACCTAGATGTGCTGCTGCGAGAGTGCAATGTTACAAGGGCTGCAGAGGAGCTAGGTATCAGCCAGCCAGCAATGTCGAATAGTCTGCGGCGCTTAAGAGACCTGTTTGATGACCCTGTTTTGGTGCGAACTAGCGATGGAATGACACCCACAGACCGCGCACTAGAGTTGCAACCATTGGTGCGAAAAGTCCTATCTGCCGCCGAACAGGCCATACTGCCCAAGACAGAATTTGACCCTAGTGCATCCGCGCGTATTTTCCGCATTATGGCTAGTGATTATACGGAATCTACCTTATTGCCAGGGCTTCTCCGCCAGCTCCGTGATCAGGCGCCGAATATTCGTTTGGATATTATGACCCCTAGCGATGTGAGCTTTCATGATGTTGAGAGAGGCAAGGTTGATCTGGTTATAAACCGGTTCGATACACTGCCTCAGTCGTTTCATCAGGTGCATCTGTGGGACGATAGTTTTTCCTGTGTGGTTAGCAGAGAAAACCCAGTTATAAAAAGTTGGAGCCTTGAATCATACCTTGCCAGTAAACATGTATGGGTTAGCAAAACGGGAATGGGCGTCGGCGTGGGTATGACTCCCGACGATGTTCAGCGGCTGGGGTGGGTCGATGAGGCATTGAGTAAGCTGGGTGTAAAGCGAGAGATATCACTGTTTACTAGGCATTACCAAGCTGCGTTGTTGCTGGCTGAACAGCGCGATTTGATCGTGACAGCGCCCAGTATGTCAGCTCAGTCAGCGATTGACAGTCCAAGGGTGGTGATACTTGACCCGCCATTTGAAATACCACGTATGCGCCTAAAAATGGTTTGGAGTCCGCTTTTACAGCATGATCCAGGCCATCGTTGGTTGCGGCAGCTTATTAAATCGGTGTCTGAGGATATCCGAAAGTAGCCGGCCTAAAGAGTATTTACTAAATAAATAGCAGAGATCAAATCCATACATTTGGCAAATTTTTGTTCGAGGAATAGACTCTGCCCTAGTTAGCGATTTCTGGAGATACAGCAAATGACCAACCGAGTAGAGCGCTCTGGCCTGCAGATTGCAAAACCGCTTTTTGAGCTAGTAAGCGAACAGATTTGTCCTGCCTCTGGGGTAAAGCCTGACGAGTTTTGGTCGACTTTTTCAGCGATCGTCCATGAATATGCACCCAAAAACATCGAACTTCTTGAAAAGCGAGAAACTCTTCAGGCACAAATCGATGCCTGGCATCGGCAGCAGGGTGCAGATTACGACTTTTCGGAATACAAGTCTTTCCTAGAGCAAATTGGCTATTTAGTCCCTGAGGGTGAGGATTTTGAAATTTCTCCGACTCAGGTTGATCCTGAAATTGCGCTACAAGCAGGACCGCAGCTTGTTGTACCCATTATGAATGCAAGGTTTGCCTTAAATGCGGTAAACGCTCGCTGGGGTAGTCTTTACGACGCGCTTTACGGCAACGATGTAATTGCTGAAGACAATGGAGCCGAAAAGCAGGGCGCTTATAATCCAGTCCGCGGCCAGGCTGTGGTTGACTACGGACGCCAGTTTCTTGATCAAGCTGCGGCTCTTGACAATGGGTCTCACGCGCAGGCAGTTCGCTATTCCGTTGAGGATGGGCAGTTAGTGGTTTTCTTGGCGAGCGGAACCAAACAGAGTCTCGAGATGCCATCGCAGCTGGTTGGGTATAGGGGAGGTTCAGAAAACCCTTCGACTATTCTCCTAAAAAACAATAGCTTACATATCGAAATTCAAGTCGATTCTAGCCATCATGTAGGTGCAACCGACATGGCTGGCGTAAAGGATATCGTGCTCGAAGCTGCACTTACTACCATTATGGACTGTGAAGACTCTGTAGCGGCGGTCGACGCGGAAGATAAGGTACTTGCTTACAGGAACTGGCTGGGCCTGATTGATGGCAGCCTCACTGAGACCATTAGTCGTGGCGGTAAGAGCTTTGAGCGTTCCATGAATTCGGACCGAGAGTATGTCAGCCCAGCGGGCAAGCATCTTAAACTTAGCGGCCGCAGCTTGATGTTTGTTCGTAATGTGGGCCATCTAATGACCAACCCGGCGATTCTCTATGGAAACGGCCAAGAAATCCCTGAGGGCATCATGGATGGCATGATTACAAGTCTTATTTCCATGCAAGATCTGCACCCCGGTAGCCCCGTTGGTAACTCCGCGACGGGCAGTATCTATATCGTAAAACCCAAAATGCATGGACCAGAGGAAGTAGCCTTTACCGACAGTTTATTTAATGCCATTGAGAACGCTCTTGGCCTTGCGCGTCACAGTATCAAAGTTGGGATTATGGATGAGGAGCGGCGCACCTCGGTTAATCTAAAAGAATGCATAAGAGCCGCCAAAGACCGCGTTGTGTTTATTAATACAGGGTTTCTAGACCGGACAGGCGATGAGATTCATACCAGCATGCAGGCCGGACCGTTTGCGCTCAAGTCAGACCTAAAATCTATGCCTTGGATACTGGCCTACGAAAACCAGAACGTAGATGTGGGTCTCGTGTGCGGTTTTAAAGGTAGGGCGCAGATCGGTAAGGGGATGTGGCCCGTGCCAGACAAGATGGCAGATATGATGACAGCTAAAATAGCGCACCCACAGTCTGGTGCTAATACGGCCTGGGTGCCTTCACCAACTGCTGCCACATTGCATGCAATGCACTACCATCAAGTCAATGTCCCTAGTCTTCAGGAACAACTGTTGAAGCGTCCTCAGGCCAGTGTCGATGAGATACTAACTGTGCCGCTATTGGGTAATAAGCACCTGAGTGATGAGCAGATACAGCTTGAACTCGACAATAATGCCCAGGGATTGCTTGGCTATGTGGTTCGCTGGATAGACCAGGGTGTGGGGTGCTCTAAGGTGCCTGATATAAATAACGTAGGGCTAATGGAAGATCGAGCTACTCTGCGGATCTCTAGCCAGCACATGGCCAACTGGTTACATCATGGTATATGCAGTCCCGAGCAAGTCCTTGAGACATTACAGCGAATGGCTGCAATCGTTGATCAGCAGAACTCTGGGGATTCAGATTACATCAATATGTCGCCTAACTTTAGTCAGAGCATTGCCTTTCAGGCAGCCTGCGACCTTGTATTTAAGGGGGTAAAGCAGCCCAGCGGTTATACCGAACCCCTGCTGCATAGCTACCGCCAAAAAGCCAAGGCAATCCGTCTGAAGCAGGGGATTTGACCTTGAGGTCCACACCAGATCTCTGTGATGAGTACCCAGATTTAATACAGGTTCTCGAGCCTATCCTGCGCAGCTATGGTGGTCGCCAACAGTTTTCTGGACAGGTCATCACCGTCAAGTGCTTCGAAGATAACTCTAAGGTTAAAGAGCTTGTTGGTAAGCCCGGAGAAGGGCGCGTCTTGGTGGTGGATGCTGGTGGTAGCATGCGACGCGCCTGTCTCGGCGACATGCTTGCCGCCCAGGGTGCCGCGAATGGCTGGTCTGGCATCGTTATCTTTGGCTGTATTCGAGATGTTAACGAAATTGCTGAGATAGACCTTGGGGTTCAGGCTCTAGGTACCCATCCTATGAAAACGGATAAGAAAGGCGTTGGGGATATCGGAATCCCAGTCACTTTTGGCGGTATTACCTTTAATACGGGTGATTATGTCTATGCCGATAACAATGGCCTGATACTCGCAACCGTGCCACTGGAGTAGTCTAAACCTACCTAGGCAGGTCTAAGGCCAATGCGATGTGAGGGATCCCAGCATCCATAAACTCTTCTCCATAGGCGCTAAACCCCAATCGCCGATAAAATTCGGCGGCGGTCAACTGAGCATGTAGGTAGAGCAACCTTAGATCTGTAGACATCGCTTGAGCAATGATGCCCCCCATGATTGCACTACCAACACCTTCTCCACGGTGCGGCCTGAGTACTGCCATTCGGCCGATATGACCATTGCTCAGCAGTCGAGCAGTAGCTATGGGTTGCTTCTGGCTATTGTAAGCTAACCAGTGATTTGCGGTTTGATCTAAACCGTCAAATTCTAACTCAAGCGGCACCAGCTGCTCTTCGACGAAAACCCGTATGCGAATGTCAGAGATTTCGGCCTGAGCCTCCTCCCAGCTGCGCTGCAGTACACAGATGTTGGACATAAATTTACCCTTATTTGATCGCCGAGTCTGACCAGTCTTGAGCGCGACTGCAACCATCAGTAGCTGTTTGCGTCCTAGCTATTGCCTTGGAGTCGGTTTTGATAAAAAATGCCTACAGTTAAACTTCTCCCAATTCAGTAGAGACCAGTATGAGTAAACATCTTTCTAGCATCAGTGGCTTTATGGCTGCCACTTTGATTGGCTATTCGCAACTGGTCGCTGGTTCGCCTACGTTAGATCCTGAGGCTCGCTTTCATCCAGTAATCAGTGACACTGGGCTTGTGGTGTCTCAAGAAATGATCGCAAGTCAGGTGGGCGCTGACATCCTAGCTCTTGGTGGCAATGCGGTTGATGCTGCCGTGGCCACGGGTTTTGCTTTGGCGGTTACACTTCCTCGCGCCGGAAATCTTGGTGGCGGTGGTTTTATGTTGGTGCATATGGCCGAGGAAAACAAAACTGTAGCCATAGACTATCGCGAAATGGCACCCTCGACTGCAAACAGAGATATGTTTCTCGATGCCGAGGGCGATGTAGACAATCAAAAGGCACGCTTTAGTATTCAGTCTTCCGGTGTTCCGGGTACTGTGGCGGGATTACTGCATGCCCAGAAGAGTTATGGTCTACTAAGTTTAAAGCAGGTCATTCAGCCTGCTATAGAGCTGGCTAGTAACGGCTTTCCAGTCAGTTATGATCTGGCGGATTCTCTGGCAATTCGCGCCACTAGAATGCAGCGAGACCCTGGCTCCAAACAATATTTTTATAAATCTGATGGCGGCGTTTATCAGGCCGGCGAGACATTAGTGCAAGCGGATTTAGCTGAGAGTCTGTCGCGTATTGCTAGCGCTGGCAGAGAGGGTTTTTACTCGGGTAAGACCGCCGACTTGATTGTTAGTCAGATGCAGCGCTCTGGTGGTTTGATTAGCAGGCAGGACTTAGCCGACTACAGAGTTGTAGAACGGCAGCCCGTCTGCGGGCTATATAAAGATTCGCAAGTCTGTGCAATGCCGCCGCCGTCCTCTGGGGGCGTGCACCTTCTGCAGATGCTTAATATCCTAGAAGGTTGGGATCTTCAGGCAATGGGGCATAACAGTGCCGACTATATTCATCGCCTAGTTGAATCCATGCGCCGAGCCTATGCAGATCGCAGCCAATATCTGGGCGATCCAGACTTTTTTCCAGTACCTGTGGCGCAGCTAACCGATAAAAAATATGCAGCTGAATTACGGAGCCAGATTGATCTAAACAAATCCAGCCGCTCAGCGGATGTAAAGCCGGGCCTGAGTGACAGGCTGGTAAATAATAGGGTTCAGGAGAGTACAGAGACAACGCACTACAGCACCTGGGATCAATGGGGCAATGTCGTCAGCAATACCTACACTCTGAATTTTTCCTATGGCAGTGGTATCTCTGTTGCAGGGGCAGGATTCTTGCTAAATAACGAAATGGATGACTTTAGTTCCAAGCCCGGGTTTCCCAATGGCTACGGCCTTGTGGGCGGTCTAGCCAATGCTATTGAACCAGGTAAGCGGCCTCTGTCCTCCATGACGCCAACAATCGTTTTTGATGGGCAGGGTACCCCTGTGTTGGCTACTGGAAGTCCTGGGGGCAGCACAATTATTACCATTGTGATGCAAATGGTATTAAACGTACTGGAATTCGAGATGGGAATCGCCGAGGCTGCTGCTGCACCGCGCATCCACCATCAATGGCTGCCTGACAACATTTACTATGAAACTGGGCTTTCTGTAGATACTCTTAATCGCTTGCGAGATATGGGCCATATTATTAATAACAAGCCGGGCAGGCTGGGCTCTACTCAAAGCATTCAGCGTATTGATGCAGAGCGCCTTGGCGGAGCAGCAGACTCCCGTAGTCAGGGCTCGGGAGCCGCGGCACAGGGACAGTCAGTTAAGGTTCAGGAATAAGACTTAGAATTATGGCTCGGGGCTTCTTTAATCAACTTTGAGGCCGTTTTCAAAGTAACTGGGCAAAGCTGCATTGCCTCCATGGCCCCGATTGGTCTCGCTGGGCTGGTTGATGCTTGCCACTCTTAGCTCACCTGTGGTGTCTACATGTTCGGGGTACTTTGGTTGTGTCATGTACTGGGCAAACCATTCTCCGAGCATCTGATCGTCGTCTAGTAAATTTTGCAGCAAGGATCTAACTTGACCTATATAGGCAGTTGGTATTTGAGCGCTCGCCATTGCTGGCGTCAATGGTGGATCCATTAAATGGCAGGGATTGCCACCTTTGCTCAATAGCTCCGTAGCCAAGTCGTCGAGCATCTCTACAGCGGTCGGGGCTCTAAAACCCACCGAAAACGTTGTGCAATCACCTACAGCGACACCATGGTGTGCGATTTTAGGAGGTATATAGAGCATATCTCCAGTGTTGAGTAGCCATTCATCGGTTGCTTGAAAGTCCGACAGAATTTTGAGTCCGCTATGTTCCTGCAATGGCGTGTTGGCGTCACATAACTGCCCGAGTTGCCAGCGACGCTGTCCGGCTCCCTGAATCAAAAATACATCGTAGAAATCAAAGTGAGGACCGACGCTACCGCCATCTTCAGCATAGCTAACCATAATGTCATCGATTCGCCAGGGGGGTAAAAATCGAAAATACTCGAGTATCTGAGCGACTTCTGGCACCCAGAGGTCCACGGCTTGAACTAACAGCGACCAGTGACTGCTGGGCAGGGTGGCAAAGCGGTTTTCGGTGAATGGGCCCTGTTCCAACTTCCAGTCACTGCCCACTACAAGCCGCGACTCTACCTCCGGCTCAAGAGCCAAGCCTGCCAGCTCATCCCCATCAATAGGTGGTTCAAAATTGGCAATGGCATTGCGTACCAGTAGTGGTTTTTTCTGCCAGTAATCAGCTAGAAATTCCTCTGCACTGAGATTGCCTAGTACCTGATCACTGGATGTCATATACAACCTTTAAATAGACTTTGCCTGTTGTTCAGCGCTGCCAATATAGTTTGCTGGCGTTAACGCCTTGAGATCTGCTTTTGCCTGCTCAGGCATGTCTAAGCCGTCGATAAAGCTTTGAATGGTTGACTGATCCATAACATTACCCCGAGTCAGCGCTTTGAGCTTCTCATAGGGCTCTTCGATCCCATAGCGGCGCATCACCGTTTGAATGGGCTCAGCCAATACTTCCCAGCTCGAATCTAAGTCAGCTGCCAGTTTATCTGTGTTTAACTGCAGCTTACTCAGCCCCTTATCTAGCGAGGCATAGGCGATCATGCTGTAGCCAATACCAACACCCATATTGCGCAATACCGTTGAATCAGTGAGATCACGCTGCCATCGCGAGATAGGCAATTTGGTGGCAAGGTGGCCATACAGAGCATTGGCGAGCCCCATATTGCCTTCAGCATTTTCAAAGTCGATAGGGTTAACCTTGTGAGGCATAGTAGAAGATCCTACTTCGCCTGCAATGGTTCGCTGTTTGAAGTATCCCAGCGAAATATAGCCCCAAATATCTCGGGCGAAATCGATTAATACGGTGTTTGATCGAGCCATGGCGTCAAAAAGCTCAGCCATGTAGTCATGGGGCTCGATCTGTGTAGTGTAAGGATTAAAACTAAGTCCCAACTGCTCAATAAATTGTTGTGCACCAGCAGCCCAATCAATATCTGGATAGGCCGAATAATGTGCGTTGTAGTTGCCAACTGCGCCGTTAATCTTGCCCAGCAGTGGTACCTCTTTGATCTGCTTAATCTGACGTTGCAGTCTGAAGGCGACATTGGCTATTTCTTTGCCGACCGTGGTTGGAGATGCTGTTTGTCCATGGGTTCGGGATAACATGGGCACAGCTGCAAATTCCCTGCCCATAGCTGCCAATTGATCGGCGATATCCTGTAGGGCTGGAAGCACCACCTGATCACGACCTTCCTTGAGCATCAGAGCATGTGAGAGGTTGTTAATATCTTCGGAGGTGCAGGCGAAGTGAACAAACTCACTGACCGCATTGAGCTCTGAGTTATCAGCAATGGTCTCCTTTATAAGATATTCCACTGCTTTAACATCGTGGTTGGTGGTTCGCTCGATCTCTTTTATGCGTAGCGCTTGCTCTAAGGTAAAGTTGTCTACCAATTGATTGAGCAGATTATTGGCCTCAGCAGAGAAGGGCGCAACCTCAATAACACTCGGATTGGCTGCCAGATGTTGAAGCCAGCGCACCTCCACCATCACTCGATAGCGAATCAAACCAAACTCACTAAACACCGTGCGCAACCGTTCGGTTTTGGAGCCATATCGACCGTCTATGGGTGAGATGGCGGTGAGAGATGATAACGCAGTGTTGTTCATGCTGGATTCCAAAATGGTGGCTAAAGTAAGCCGATTATAATACCGGATTTACAGTGTAATTTCAGAATTGAATTATTCAAATAGACTGATTTTTAGTCGCTTAGATAGTCGGGCAGGGCGCGAACTAAAGCTTTGCGTTGGAGCATAAGATGGCTTCGACTACCGCCCAGTTGCTGCCATAAAAAGGCGTTTCTGATCGCGGCAAACAAAAGACAGCGAATACGAGTGGCTACAGCAGTTTGTTGCAGGTATAGACCATTGCCACTGACCTGTATGCGCAGGCGCATGGTAGACACAGTTTGCTGGTAGAGTGACGCGATGTTGCTAAAAACGTTTTCATGGGTCACTGAAAAGTGCTCTGCCTGTCGCACGCCGTTAGCTATACCTTCGGCTATTTTCTGCAACATCTTGGGATCCTTTGACAGCTTGCGAGCTAGATACAGGATCGAAATAAGGTAGCGCAGTGCCTCAGGTCGCGCCGAGTTTTGCCTCATCGGGGCTTTACCTAGGTGGTGCGCCATGGATTGCATGCCCCGCGTGAGGTTCTCTGGCGGCCCATACAGTGCCTCTAGGGAGGCCGGATTTTGGTTGAGCAGGCTTTGCATGGCAAGTTCTAACGAATGGGCTTCTGTGTCACCATTCTGAGCAAGGTCTGCAACCATTTCGCAAGCCTGAAACACTGCAGACAATGCTAATGCCTGATCCTGTGTGGGACGGGAAAATATCAAGAGTTAATCCTACTTACTGGCTCATCTTGGGTATCGTTATTCTGCCAGGCTCTGTCTATGGTGCCGCCCCCAAGGCATAAGTCATCGAGGTAAAACACCACAGACTGCCCCGGTGTGACTGCACGTTGCGGCTGATCAAAAATGACCTCACATCCACCGTCAGAGTTCGGTATTACCCAGCATGTTTGGTCGGGCTGCCGGTAGCGTGTTTTGGCAGAGCACTGCAGTGGCCCATCAGGTACGCCATTAATCCAATTGATATCGGTAGCTGCAAGCTGGTTAGTAAATAGCAGTGGGTGATTGACTCCCTGACCCACAATTAATCGATTATTTTGCAGGTCTTTGCCGAGACAATACCAGGGCTCGTGCCCAGTGTCTTTAACGCCACCTATGCCAAGCCCCTGGCGTTGACCAAGGGTGTAAAACATAAGCCCCTGATGCTCACCCATAAGCTCTCCCTCAGGGGTGCGCATCTCTCCTGGTTGGGCCGGCAGGTATTGCTCGAGAAAGTCTTTAAATCGACGTTCGCCTATAAAGCAGATGCCAGTGCTGTCTTTTTTGTTAGAGGTTACAAAGCCCTGTTCTTTTGCAATTCGGCGTACTTCTGGCTTTTCTAGTTCTCCGACAGGAAATAAAGATTTACTAAAAGCGCTTTCTGGCACAGCGTGTAGAAAGTAGCTCTGATCTTTATTATTGTCGAGCCCCTTTAGCAGCTGACTTTGACTGTTGGTCGAGCTGACCCGAGTGTAGTGCCCCGTGGCAATAAAGTCTGCCCCCAGTAACTGGGCATAATCTAAAAAGACTTTAAACTTGATTTCACGATTACAGAGAATATCTGGATTAGGGGTCCGGCCGGCACGGTACTCTGCAAGAAAGTACTCGAATACATTGTCCCAATAGTCGGCTGCAAAATTGGCTGTGTGTAGCGGAATCTTGAGACGATTACAGACTTGCTGAGCATCAGCGAGGTCTGCTTTGGCCGTACAGTATTCAGAGCCATCGTCCTCATCCCAGTTCTTCATAAACAGGCCTTCGACCTGATAGCCCTGCTGAATGAGCAGGTAGGCGGCTACCGACGAATCGACACCCCCAGACATGCCAACAATTACTTTTTCTACTTTATTCATTTAAGTCTGATGCCAGAGTAAAAAAGACGGCTAAGTTTTACAGCGGCCTCAATTGAACGAAATCTACTATGGGCGCTTTTTTGCACTCTCATTGGCCCCGTACTATAAGCGGTTGCGAAATATTTCCAAAGGAAAAATGAGATTGGCAAGGTAATCCTCAATACAGACCAGCACCATGTTGCTGCGCAATCGATGCTTTTGTGATCGAATTTCCTCTAGGGTCATCCAGAGAGCACAGTCAATATCGCTGTCTAACTCTGCGGTGGCATTAAATTTTAGTGCCTCTCCCAGAAAGCTCATGCGGTAGTAGGTAACACCATTTTGTGCTGCCAAGTGGGTAGAAATCCCAAGAAAGCCAGTGATGCATATATCCCAACCAGTTTCCTCTAGCGTCTCCCTAACGGCAGCCTGTAATATGTCCTCGCCAGGTTCCACATGGCCAGCTGGCTGGTTGATGACCTGCTCACCAAATTTAGTTTCCGCTACCATTAAAAAACGCTTATCTCTCTCGACTACGGTGGCCACGGTGAGATGAATTCTGTCTGGCATGCCTTGCTCCATTGGGTATCAGCGGTCTGAGACTTATTACAGTAGCGCTTATTTACGGCGAGATTTGTACCTTGGCTGTTTGGTTGCAGCTGGAGAATCGACAGCTTTCACGCTATATTCACCGGGTTGCAGCCCATCAATTGTCCACTCGCCTATGGCAGACCGCACCAGTCGTAGCGTAGGCAGTTCCACCGCAGCTGTCATGCGCCGAACCTGTCGGTTGCGGCCCTCGTTAATAACCAATTCAAGCCAGCTGTCAGGTATGGATTGCCTTACCCTTATCGGCGGAGTGCGCGGCCACAGACTGGGCTCGGATATAAGCTTACAGGTTATGGCTGTGGCGGTACCATCTTTTAAACTGACACCGGCGCACAGTTGATCGCAATGATCCTGAGTTGCGATGCCCTCGACCTGTACCCAATAAGTTTTGGTTAATTTGTACCTTGGGTGACTGATTTGCGCCTGAAGTTCACCGCTATCGGTAAGTAGCAGCAGCCCCTCAGAATCAAAATCTAAACGTCCGGCAGGGTAAACATTCTTTACAGGTATAAACTCCGACAAATTTTTTTTGTGGCCGTCAGATGTAAATTGGCTAAGTACCTGGAAGGGTTTGTTAAATAAGATCAGTTTAGCCAAGGTTTTTTCTCCATTTAGCCCTATTGTAAATGAAACAGGGTTACAAAAAAGCGCCCAAATCGTGTTAAAATTCGCGCATTCGGTAAATATTTTACAAAATACTCTATAACTCAGCTTAAACTTCTCGGAGACAACAATGGGATATCAACATATCCAGATCCCCCAATCTGGTGAAAAAATTACAGTCAATGCCGACTTCTCGCTTAACGTTCCCAGCAATCCAATTATTCCTTTTATTGAGGGTGATGGTATTGGTGTAGATATTACGCCAGTTATGATCAAGGTTATCGATGCGGCCGTTGCCAAAGCATACAGCGGTAGTAAGGAAATTTCTTGGATGGAAGTGTACTGTGGTGAGAAAGCTGCAGAACTCTATGAAGGTGACTGGTTCCCAGCTGAAACTCTTGACGCAGTTAAAGAGTACGCCGTGTCTATTAAGGGCCCCCTGACCACACCTGTAGGCGGTGGTTTTAGGTCGCTTAACGTTGCACTGCGACAGGAATTAGATCTATTTGTCTGTCAGCGCCCAGTGCGTTGGTTTGAGGGCGTTCCCTCTCCAGTAAAAGAGCCACATAAAGTTGATATGTGTATTTTCCGTGAGAACTCAGAAGATATCTATGCAGGTATTGAGTGGCGTGCGGGCACTGATGAAGCCAACAAGGTTATCAAGTTCTTGCAAGAAGAAATGAGTGTAAGCAAGATTCGTTTTGACCAAAACTGCGGCATTGGTGTTAAGCCAGTCTCAGAGCAGGGAACAAAGCGCCTTGTGGCTAAAGCGATTCAGTACGCCATTGATCAGAACAAGCCTTCTGTGACTCTTGTACATAAAGGTAACATCATGAAGTTCACCGAAGGTGCTTTCTGCGACTGGGGTTATGAAGTCGCTGCTGAGCAATTCGGTGGTGAGCCACTTGATGGAGGTCCTTGGCACGTGGTTAAAAACCCAAATACTGGCGACGACATCATTATTAAAGATGTAATTGCTGATGCGATGTTACAGCAAATTATTTTGCGTCCGGATGAGTACAGTGTTTTAGCGACACTAAACCTTAATGGCGATTATATTTCTGACGCTTTGGCTGCACAGGTGGGCGGTATAGGGATTGCCCCCGGTGCTAACCTCTCAGACGATGTGGCGATCTTTGAAGCTACTCACGGTACCGCACCTAAGTATGCAGGCCAAGACAAGGTGAACCCTGGGTCATTGATCCTTTCTGCGGAAATGATGCTACGTCACCTAGGTTGGGGCGAAGCTGCCGATCTAGTTGTGAAAGGCATTGAAGGCGCCATATCTGAAAAGAAAGTCACCTATGACTTTGAACGTCTTATGGATGACGCCACGCTGATGTCTTGTTCAGAATTTGGCGATGCAATGATCGAAAACATGTAAGCGCCAATAATGCTGCAAACTTAAAAAACCCGGCACTACTCTGCAGTGCCGGTTTTTTTTGTTTTAGAGACATGCTCGTTGGATCTAAGCCAGCTCCGGTTTTGAGATGCTGTCGCTATTTTGGACGGAGGGGTCATCTTCAGGCTCAACAGCAGGATCAACAGGGACGATGTTTATGGCATGCAAGCCTTTATCGCCGCGTTCGGTTTCGTACGCCACAAGCTGACCTGCCTTCAATGTCTTGTAACCTTGAATATTAATTGCGCTATAGTGAACGAAAATATCGCCTTCTCCGTCTTCTGGGAGAATAAAACCAAACCCCTTCGCGTTACTGAACCATTTTATTGTGCCTTTACTAACCATAACCTGTCGCCTTCTTCCATTTAAGCGTGTCAAAAAGAGCAAACCTCTAGTCGCTTGTACCTGCTTTCTGTGAGTGAAGTGCAACTCTAAATTGCCACAGGTTCCTGT
>JABJEX010000101.1 GCA_018663035.1 Porticoccaceae bacterium | reverse complement strand
TTCATTGCCAGTAGAGTCGCTAATAGCGCCAGTACCACAACCGCTATGCGGCCTATCTGCAGTCGCTTTTCGGTAGTCAACTGCTGTTTAGTGGCCAGCGGATATAAATCTTCGGCAAGAGACGCAGAGCAGACTAGCAACTGAGAGTCCACGGTACTCATAATCGCTGCGAGGATAGCCGCTAACAGAATACCAGCCACAAGCGGATGAAAAATTAACCCCGTCAGAGCGATAAATACTTTCTCAGAATCAACAAGAGGCTCGGAGAGATAGGCAATACCACTGAGACCTACTAGAATCGCCAGCAGATAACAGAGCGCCGCCCAGCTCACGCCAATTGCGGCTGCAGTGCCAGTATCCTTAGGTGAACGTAACGCTTTAAATCGCGCCAATATATGCGGCTGGCCAAAATAGCCTAGCCCCCAGCCCATGGTGCTGATAATGGTCATCAACCCCAGAGCCTGACCATCGGCATCAGTAAAAATATTTAAAAGCTGCGGATTCTGTGTGCCGATCTGGGTGACAAACTCGCCGGCTCCACCAGCCTGCGAGATGACCAGTATGGGTACGCAGACCAGCGCTAGAAGCATTAGCAGGCCCTGAAAAACATCAGTCCAAGATACAGCTAGAAAACCACCAAACAATGTGTAAACCAAAATAAGTACAACACTCACAAACACAGCAATCTGGTAATCAAAACCAAATACCTCATTAAACAGCTTGCCTCCGGCAATTAAACCAGAGCCTACATAGAACAGAAAAAATAATAAAATACTGACTGAGGCAATGGATTTTAACCAGGGGGTTTGGTCGGCAAAACGCCGTTGCAAATAGGTAGGCACAGTTACTGCATCGTCCAACAAGGCACTGTATATGCGCAACCTTCTTGCCATTAGTAACCAGTTAGCTGCCACACCAAGCACCAGGCCAATCGAAATCCAAGCAGCCTCAAGACCTGCTAAATAGGCGTAACCGGGCAGACCCAGCAGCACCCATCCACTCATATCAGAAGCACCTGCGCTGATCGCAGACACCGTCGGACTCAGCTGTCGGCCGCCAAGAAAATAATCAGTTGCACTTTTGGTGCGCAGGTAGGCATAAAAGCCAATGCCCAAAACAATAGTGACGTAAATAAGAAAAGCAATAACTGTAGGTAGTGATATTTGGGGCATACTGTAGCCTTATTATTTTTATAAATTAATGGCGCGAATCTGCGAGCCTGCAGATAAATCATCAGAGCTTTCGCCTGCTCTGTCCAGCATTAAGCCGGAAAAATCGAAAAGTTTAGTATCTGCTAACTGTGAGGGTGAAACATTCTTGATAGCGCCAAAAATATTATCTATGCGGCCAGGGAATTGACGCTCCCACTGCACCAGCATTTCCTTTATCGCCTGACGTTGCAGCCCGTCCTGCGAGCCGCATAGGTTGCAGGGGATAATCGGAAACTGTTTGAGTTCGGCAAGTGCCACTAAATCGGATTCTCGGCAGTAAGCCAAGGGGCGAATCAATATATTTTTCTTATCATCGGCCAGCAGCTTCGGAGGCATGGCCTTGAGTTTGCCCTGATGGAACATGTTTAGGAAAAGGGTCTCGACAATATCGTCACGATGATGACCCAGAGCAACTTTAGTGGCGCCTATCTGTTCTGCAAAACCATAGAGGGTTCCTCGCCTCAATCTAGAGCAGAGACTACAGTATGTTTTACCCTCGGGGATCTTGCTGGTAACAATGCTATAGGTGTCTTTTTCGAGGATATGATATTCAATATCAAGAGTATCGAGGTAAGTGGGCAGCACTGTCTCAGGGAAACCGGGTTGTTTCTGATCTAGATTGACAGCGACCAACTCAAAACTAATCGGCGCGCTCTGCTGCAAATTCATCAGAATGTCCAGCATGCCGTAAGAGTCTTTGCCGCCCGAGAGGCAGACCATAACCCGGTCGCCCTCTTCAATCATATTGTAATCAGCAATCGCTTTGCCGACATTGCGACGCAGCCGTTTTTGCAGTTTATTGGCTTCTAGCTGATCCTTGCGAATGGACATTGCAAGCCCCGGTCAATTTAAAGCCGCCATTGTAATTGCATGTCGCGGCATCACCAAGTGGGACTGAAAGTTTATTTTGAGGTCTGGCGCTACAAATCCTATAAGGGCCAAGAATTAGATGGTGCATTGATACGATTGTCATACTGATAGCGAATCTCACCCTTGAATCCCAGCACATAAAGCGCCTTGTGATCATCTGCATAATTGGCCAAAAACCTCAGCAGGCGCCTGTCTGAACCGAAATCAGTAGCATACCAGTCAAACAGTGCTGAAGCCCTTAGTCGCTGATGGCTGACTTCTAGGCCCCGCGGATGGTTTATAAACTCGGTGACAGACTTAGTTAGTAGTGCCTTGCTATTTTTCGCGGTAAACGCCCGGTTATGAATATTAGGGCAACCGAGACTAGCGCAGCTCAGTCCAAATAACAATTTAGGGTCTTGCCAGATAGGCCGCAAAATGCGGTTTTCTATATCATCCAAACTTAGCTTTACTCCCGCAATACGCACCAGCTTTTTACGCTTAAACCTTTTCTGAGGCACTGACTTCACTGGGTATACCTTGAGTAATTCCTGAATCGTCAGCGCGTTATAGAGGTTCAACCAATAGGCTTTTTGCTCATCACGTGAATAATCCCTTGGGTCTAGCCTAGCCATTTTTTTAATGTAGCCACTGAGTTGCTTGGAAGCAGACTGTTTCACCAAAGCATATCTGAAGCGGTTAATACCAGAGGGGTGATCCACTATCACATACTCTGCGAGCAGCTGGTCAAAGTCTCCATGATCTATACTCTGCCTTTGCTGCTCATTACTTTTGTCCCAAAGAGACCAGTATTTAGATGCTTTGCCAGCCAACGCTTCGCTTGAAAAACCAAGACTCCATAGCATGCAAAAAATCAATAAGGGTAATCTGTCAAAACCCATAATAAACTCCATTTTTTATGTGTTTGCCTGTATTTTGCGGCCCGATTTGGCTACCCTAGCCACCTGCTTAGTTTTAATACCACCGCAACAAATCACTTACCATCGGAGTTACCCGTAGCTTGAACTCGATCACTTCCAGCACCACAGACCAGTCACAAATTCTGCTAAAAGATCAACAGTTTGTCTGGCACCCCTACTCCTCCCTTACAGACCCCATACCTGCTTACGAAGTAGTCTCAGCGGAGGGTGTTTACCTGCGGTTGGCAGACGGCACAGAATTGATCGACGGTATGTCATCTTGGTGGTGCACCATCCATGGCTACAACCACCAGCAACTAAACCAGGCGGCCAAAGATCAGATTGACCGAGTAAGCCATGTCATGTTTGGAGGGATCACTCATGAGCCAGCCGTGAACCTTTGTGAAAAACTGGTAGCTATAACACCGCCAAAACTACAAAAGGTATTCCTCGCTGACTCGGGATCTGTTGGCGTGGAGGTAGCCATAAAAATGGCTTATCAGTACTGGATTTCTCAGGGACAAGCTAACAAGAACAAACTCCTCAGCCTTCGCAACGGTTATCACGGGGACACCTTCGCAGCCATGTCAGTCTGCGACCCGGTGACTGGCATGCACCATCTTTTTGATCAGGTAGTCAGCAAACAATATTTCGCCCCGGCTCCTCAAATAGCTTTCGATCAAGATTGGGATGAGACTGATATTGGTGACTTTGAACAGATTATTTCTCAACACTGCAATCGTCTAGCCGCGGTCATTCTTGAACCCATAGTTCAGGGTGCGGGAGGTATGCGCTTCTACTCACCCCATTATTTGCGGCGAGTGCGCGAGCTCTGTGACAAGCACAATGTACTGCTAATTGCCGATGAAATCGCCACAGGCTTCGGCCGGACAGGCAAGCTATTTGCCTGTGAGTGGGCTGATATTTCTCCGGATATCCTCTGTCTTGGCAAAGCAATTACCGGAGGATATATGACACTGGCGGCAACCCTCTGCACTGAAGAGGTTAGTGATGGTATCTGTAAGGGCGAGGCCGGCTGCTTTATGCACGGTCCAACGTTTATGGGAAACCCACTCGCCTGTGCTGTTGCTAATGCCAGTATAGATCTGCTGCTGTCCGAAGATTGGCAGAGCAATATCAAACGTATCGAGTCAAAGCTAAAGTCTGAGTTGCTGCAGTTCCGCAGCCTAGAGACTGTCGCCGACATACGCGCTCTGGGGGCCATCGGTGTGATTGAAATGATCGAACCGGTAAACGTAGCCCAGATTCAAAGAGAATTTGTAACAGAGGGTGTCTGGGTGCGTCCATTTGGCAAGCTGGTCTACGTTATGCCACCGTTTATCACTACAGACCTACAGATTGAGGAACTACTAAACGCTGTCTACCGGGTTGTTTCTAAGCTCTAGCACCGCAATATTTGACTGCTCTGACTGCAGTCACTCGGCTTTAATCTGGTGGGGTGCCCTAACTAACTTAGCGGTATCATAGCCCAGAGAATCCACAAAGCTGACCAGCTGATCATAGGACTGCTCCGATATGTCAGCCGAACGGGCCATCACCCAAACGTAGTCACGGTTGGCGCGACCGATCACTGTCTGCTGATAGTCAGCATCCAGGTAGACAATTCGATAATCCGCTTTAATCGGCCACACAAACTGCATGCCCCATAGCGCATTACTCTGGGTATCCTTAACAAAACCTTTGGGGTAATAGGTCTTTTTTTCTCCGTCAAAAGCATCGGCATTAAAACTGAAAGTAGTGGCTATGGTACCGTCTGCATTCAAACTGTAGGATTCAACCGGGTTGTGAGCACCCTGCTCAATAAATGTGGGGATGCTGGCAATCACATACCAGTCACCCATAAATCGTTCAAGGTCGACGTAGTCAACCGTCGCCATTGGCCGCTGACTAGAACAGCCTACAACAATCAACAAACTCAATGCAGCCAGCAGTATTTTCAGTCTATTCATGGATAAGTTACTCATGTTTTTTCCAGCGGCAATGATGCATCCGGATTGATAGATTCGATACGCTGATACCTCAGCGTACCGCCAATTGTTAGCTCCGTTTCTAGTGATAGCCACCGACCATCAGCGTCGTAGCGGAGACGAATATCGGTCTTTGGAGTCGCTATAACTACCTCACGCTGCTCCTGTATCTGCGTGGAGCTTATTTGTACGGGCCAAGACTCCCCCGTCTCTACGTTCAGCAAGCTATCACCCTGCAACCAATCAGGGTTCCAATAGGCAAAACTTCGTACACAGCCCTGAAGCATCTCAGTGCCCTTTGCTGTTTCAAGCCGTAACCCTGGCTGTGGGGCCTGCTCGTCGAGTTCTGCAATCAGCGTTTTTTGCTCACCATTGCGGTCAGTATTGCTACTCACCTCCCTGAGACAACCCCTGTGCCAAATTTCTGTGGCTCTGTGGCTGTAGCGAATTTGCTTCACTAGTAGTACGCGAAATTCCAGCTCCATATCTGATTGCAGTCGCACTGTGTCTCCCTGCTGACTGAGGCTAAACTGGTGACGTCCAACTGGCTTATCGTTCAGGTAGAGTAGAAAATCCCAGTACTTGACCACTGTGTCGCTCACCGCAGCCAGGGTCAGTGATGGCCAGCACAGCAGTATGATCAGTAAAACCTGTGGCATTAGAATTCTGCGCCCACGCTCTCTTTAGGCAACCAGGGTATAAATCTACTAGTAGTCGCCATGTAACTTAGGTATCCAGAACGCCGGTTCCTGATATCACGCTCCATCAGTTTCACAAAAGACATCTTAGTCAAAATCCATATTATCAGCACCGGAATCAACAAAATCACGGGCTCTCCTGCGGGTATGGCAAAAACTAGCCAGGCCCACCAGACACAGAATTCACCAAAGTAATTTGGGTGCCGACTATATTTCCAGAGACCAGTGTTGAGCACCCTGTGATCTTGCACTACCTGCTGGTTGAACCTATGCAGCTGGTTGTCGGCAACCGCCTTAAAAGTAAGACCACAGAAAAACAGCGCGACAGCGATACTATGCACTAGACTCCAGTGCACGCCGTTGGAGCCAGCAGAGTTAGAGCTGGCTGACAGCGCCACCGCAAACAATGTGCTCAGTGCCCAGACCAAAAATGCCTGAGGGAGAAAAATTAAATACAGACTCTTGAAAGGGAAGTAACGACCATGTTGCTGGCGATACTCTCTGTAGCGCTTATCCTCAGGTCGGTTTCGCCCGCGTTTGACCATAAACCAACTCATAAGGCTAGCCCAAACGACAGTCATACCTAGCAGAACTTGATTCACAGGATTGGATAGGCCGGTACGCTCAGCGTATATAAGAACCGCGGCCCCCAGCATTAAAGGCCAGCAGTAATCAATAATGTTAACGCTCTGGAGATAGAGGCTAATTAGCCAAGTCCCCAATGCAATAAAAATAAGATAAGGCAGCGACACGAGCATTAAATCGTCGCTGAGCCAGGGTCGAAATATCTCAAGGTAATCCATGTCCAAAATCCGAAGCTGCAGCTATATGTGCAGATACGCTATCAATTGTTCGGAGGATCACCTGGGTAAATATTTGCACCGAAATTAGCTAACTAACTGCAAAAGTTTGAAATTTCTTAGCCTATCGGCCTTTACTGCGACGGGACTGCTCTAGAGACTCACTGGTTTTTTGTCTGGACTGGGAGTTTTTCTTGATCAGTACATACGTAGAGCCAACCCCACCATGCTGCTTTTGCGCTGAATGAAAGGCCAGCACCTGATCGAATTGACGCAACCAGTGATTGACGCAACTCTTCAATCGAGCCGGCTGCTCTCGACCCTCGCCCTTACCATGGGTAACCAGTGCGCAGCGCACCCCGTGCTTTTGGCAGTCTTCGAGAAAATTCCACAGCGCCTGGCGCGCCTGCTCCACTGTGTGGCGATGCAGGTCGAGCCTTGATTGAATTTCGTACTTGCCTTGGCGCAGATTCTTATACACGCCATGCTGAACACCTGGCCGACAAAAGTCGATAAAATCATGAGGGCTGACCTGCGCAATTACGCTGGCTGGATCTAGAAAATTACCACTGAGCTGCTGCTCTAACTGTGCCGCTTTACGCCTAGCCATCACCCCCGGCGTTAACTGAGCTGGTGAGACCAAATGATTGGCACCTTTGCCTCGCAACGGCTGAACATCCTCACCAAATAGATCTCCAAATGCCCGATTATCATCTGCTTGGTGACGATCAGGCTGACTGTCAGATTGGCTTTCAGACTGCTGTTCAGGTTGGCGGTGAGATGACATTTATCGTTCCTGGGTGAAGGTTTTCAGGTAAGATGACGCCAAATTTTTGGAGCCTATAATGCACGTCGCAATTAACCATGTTATCAGCGTCCACTATAACCTCAGAGACGACAATAACGAACTGCTTGATACAACTTACGACACCAATAAACCGCTGGTTTACTTGCATGGTCGCCGGCAAATGATATCCGGCTTTGAAACGGCCATCGCCCGAGCCCTAGTCGGTGACAGATTAGAATTCTCTGTTATGCCTGCCGATGGCTATGGTCTGCGCAACATCAATAATACGCAGCGTATCCCCAGTAAATATCTCAAACATGAGGGCAAGCTGGTGGTGGGAAAATCTATCCATGTCAATACAGACCAAGGAGTAAAGCCCGGCACAGTGATAAAAGTTGGAAAATTTAATGTCG
Source organism: Porticoccaceae bacterium (assembly GCA_018663035.1). GTDB lineage: Bacteria > Pseudomonadota > Gammaproteobacteria > Pseudomonadales > Porticoccaceae > HTCC2207. The sequence continues at coordinate 1,253 of JABJEX010000101.1, read as the reverse complement.
ACGTTGACATGAACCATCCACTGGCTGGCCAAAATCTTCACTTTGAGGTTGAGATAGTCGATATTCGAAAAGCCAGCGAACAAGAGATTGCCCATGGCCATGTGCATGGCGACGGCGGCTGCAGTCATTAAAAGCCGCCGATTAATATGCGCCTCGAGAAGCCAGGGTGCCTGAGTTAGCCTGGTATCAATATGGCGTTATCGCAGCGATCTTTGTCTGGAGTGGCTTTGTACGATCCGGACTGGGATTTGGTGGCGCTCTCTTTACGCTGCCGTTTCTGCTCCTTATCTACAATGATCCGGTATTTTTTCTCCCGATCATCTCGCTACATCTGCTGTTTTTCGCCGGGTTGACCATCGCGCAGTCTGAACTGCGTTCGGGACGCCACAAAGATGGCAGTCAGACCACCAGTGTCAGCTGGTCCTTTGTGCGCTATGCCCTGCTGATTATGATTATTCCGAAATTAGTTGGCGTCATAGGTCTGCTAGTGCTACCCACAGATCTGATGAATATCATTATCTTTACCTTAATTGCCGGCTACTCACTGACTTATATTCTCGGCAAACCCATGGCGAGCAATAGCCCCCTCCTGGATATTGTGTTTTTGGTGGCAGCAGCTTATATCAGCGGAACCTCATTAATCGGCGGCCCGCTGGTAATAGCAGTAGCTCTTCGTCATGTTAAACCCCATGAGTTTCGCAACACATTATTTGTAATCTGGTGGATTCTGGTCAGTATAAAACTGGCGGCCTTTGTCGTTGCCGATGTTGATATACAACTGCTAAGCGCACTCTGGTTGTTACCCTTCGCCGCTATCGGCCACCTTATCGGTCACCGCTTTCACAAGCAGCTTTTACAGAAAGATAGCCGCAGTTTTTACCATACTCTCGGGTGGATTCTTTTGGGCACCAGTTTTGTTGGTTTAGGGCAGGCTCTCAGCTAACCGACAACTTATCTGGCAGCGGTGCTGTGGTTTGCTAAAATAAAGGCTAAAATCCACAGGGAATTGTGATTTGCACCAATGACACCTTTAGCTTATCGCCTTGTCACGCCTGTATTGTCCGCGCTGCTGGCACTGACTCTTTGCTGGCAACAGCAGTCACTGAACCCTGAGTTGCTGTCCCTGCTGATCAAACTACCCTACGTTTTGCTCTCTGTAGCTATTCTGATTGCTTTAGTAAGCAACCATGGTCGCGAGCTGGCATTGGGTCTCACGATGCTCTGTACCTATTGGCTGATTCGCAGCCATATGC
>JABJEX010000100.1 GCA_018663035.1 Porticoccaceae bacterium | reverse complement strand
GGGTGCGGGCGACCCAACTCTAACCTTGATTATTGCGATAGATCTGTCCCAGCAGAGCATAGCTAATAGTACCTGTTACCTTGAGCCTACATCTGGCGTCTATGTTAGCGATAATAGAATCTATCTGACTCAGGAAGACTATGCAGGCGCAGAGAGCAGAACACTGGTGCACAGTTATAGCCTATCTGCAGAGCTTAACTATCTGGGTTCTGGCTCTGTTTCAGGCCAGCTAGGATTGGCTGACAATAGAGATTTTCGTATCAACGAGCATGAGGGGTATCTGCGCCTAGTAACTACCAGTTACAACAATAATAGTGAAGACTGGGTTGACCATCGGCTATCGATACTGCAACTCTCAGCAACTGCGCCGGAGTTAACGACCCTGGCAACTCTGCCAAATACTGCGCATCCAGAGCCTATTGGCAAGCCAAATGAAGAGCTCTATGGCGTACGTTTCATGGGCGACATACTGTATCTGGTGACGTTTGAGCGCATCGATCCGCTCTATGTATTAGATCTGTCAAATCCCAGCGATCCGCTAATTGCAGGGGAGTTAACGGTAACGGGTTTCTCTGATTTTCTGCATCCAGTCAGTGCTGAGCTGCTGTTAGGCCTAGGTCAAGATGAGCAGGGTTTGGTGAAGCTAGAACTATTTAATATTGCTAATATGAACGCACCCTACTCCTTGGGGGCGCAGAGCATAGAAGTGGGAGCAGACTGGAGCTATTCCGAGGCTCGTTACAACCGTCATGCCTTCACTTACCAGCCGATTAATAGCAGTAAGGATCGCTTTTCGGTGCCTGTATCCATAGGTTATTTCGATGATAACAATGGTTACAGTCAGCAAGAGAAGCTCTATCTGTTTGAAATTAATGGCAAAGACAGTGCGGCGAGTGCCTCAGTTGATAGGGTGGGTACAGTTGACGGTACCTATGATCTGCCGGGAGCTGGTCGCCATCGGGCCGTTTTTCATGAAGATGCCGTGTTTTTTATTAATGGTACCTCGGTCTGGTCTACCCTATGGACAGATCCGACCCAGCAAAACGGGCCCTACTAAGCGCGGGCGTGATTAATACTTCGCCCCGATATGTCTAAATAAGGCTAGGGCGCTTTGGGAAAAACATGCTGTGATTCATATATTTTTGCATTTCTTAGTTCCGGCATTCGTCGCCGGTGGTTTTTTTCGTCGCTATTGGGTGCACGCCTATCTGTTGATGATTGCGACTATGGTAGTGGATCTAGACCACCTGTTAGCTAGTCCCATTTATGACCCTAATCGCTGCAGTATTGGTTTTCATCCACTACATCAACCTGAGCTTGTGCTGCTCTATTTGCTGCTCTGTATTCCAGCCAAGACCAGACTTATTGGACTTGGCCTATGTATTCACATGCTTTTAGATGCCGTTGATTGCCAGCTGACCAGTGGTCTATGGATTAGCTAGTCAGTCTAACGCTGTTTGTAGGGTAAAATAATCAGCTTGCAGGCCAAAGCAAAGCCCACCAGCCCTAGCACATTTATTGATGCCCCAAATACCCGGAAGAAAGAAGAGGGCCAGAGATCGGCTGGCCCCACAATAGCTGTGTAAATGGCTGCACTGCACGCAAGGGCAAGTACTGAGGAAATAATGGTGTAGAGCCATAGCATCCGGCCAATGCTGAAAATCAGGGCGGCCGCCATTATTGCAAGACTAACCACCATGGTCATCGAGGCGGCATTGCCTAGGGGTCTTTGCCCAGCATCTATAAGTCCAACACCGATCAGATTCCAGAATATTGACATGCCAATAGAGGTCAGCTGAACGGCTAAAACTAAAGCCATATGCTGGAGTTTTTCTGGTTGCACCATAGCCATGCCGCCTCGCTACTGTACGATTTCTTGATTGAGTAATTGGCTAGCCTGAGTTATTCCGCCAGCATTGATGGCCGTGCTATAACCAAGACTGTCCAGAATTGCCTTCGCTTTACCCGACCTGTTGCCGCTTCGGCAGTAGAGATACACCTTGGTATTTTTGTCTGCCACTAACTCTGTAATTTCGGCTTCTACTCGATCTAAGGGCAGGTGCTTAGCAAACTGTAAATGTCCCGCTTGCCACTCGTCAGTAGTTCTTACGTCAATAATAATTGAGTTATCCTCCGCGGCCCAGGCAGTGCTCAAGAAGCTGGTGAGTAAAATAAGTTTCAGTAGTTTAATCATTTGATAATAGACTCCAATAAATCGGCAAGTTGGTTAGGATGCGAGCGTTGAGCATTGTGGTCACTTATAAGCCTCTGAATGGGCCAGTTTCGTGCCTCAGCGGTTTGCCATGATAGGTCTTTCTGAATCTCGGCGCTCTCCGCACTCAAACTCTCTACAAGAGCAATATAGGTTGCAGGTAGTGCTATTGCTAGGGGGTTGTTGAATTCCACAGCCTGAGTAAGGGTCTTTAGAGACTGAGGAACATCATGGGGCGGCACGGAATCTTTTTGTAGCCAAGAAAAATATACCTGACCCTCAATAACAGCATGCTCGCTTAGGCTTGGCCAAAGATCTAGGGCAGACATACCAT
>JABJEX010000099.1 GCA_018663035.1 Porticoccaceae bacterium | reverse complement strand
TAACAATCTCCCCAATTTACGAGCCTGCTGATAGGGCTCTGTATCCGATTCAAAGCGGGCTCCACCGAAAACAGTTACCGCTGCACCTAACTTTAAAAGTCTATCTGTTCCGTCGACTAACTCAGACTGTATACGCAGTACCCGACACGCTTCTTGTACTTTTGATTCGAGCATATTTTTACCTCTGTTTTCTTTAAATATAGTCAGTGTTGTTATTTTTTTGATACTGTATATAATCACAGCTATCTGAAAGAGGATTAATTTATGGAACGCCTTACCGCTAGACAGCAGCAAATCTTTGATTTAATCAAAGACAATCTGGATGAAACAGGGTACCCGCCGACCAGGGCCGAAATTGCACAAAAACTAGGATTTCGCTCAGCTAATGCCGCAGAGGATCACCTGCGTGCACTGGCACGCAAAGGCGTGATTGAAATGATCCCCGGTGCCTCGAGAGGCATTCGAGTGGTAGAGCAATTTAACGGTATTCCAATCGTTGGGCGTGTGGCGGCGGGAGAACCTATTCTTGCCGAACAGAACATTGAAGACTATCAGGAAATGCCGTCGAACTCTTTCCACCCCCATGCTGACTATTTTCTGCGTGTGCAGGGGCAGAGTATGGTTGATGTTGGCATTATGGATGGTGACCTGCTCGCAGTGCATCAGCAGCCTACCGCCGAAAACCAACAGATTATTGTTGCCCGTGTGGATGGTGAGGTAACAGTAAAGCGACTGAGACGTACACGCAGTAAACACGAGATCCAGCTATTGCCAGAAAATCAGAATTACTCACCTATAGTAGTAGATCTGCGAGCTCAAGACTTTGCCATTGAAGGCTTGGCGGTTGGCGTTGTACGGGTCGCGATTTGACCCAAGACATAGACTTAAAGCAATGCTTTGAACGTTAAGTAGCGGGCTGACTAGAGGTTAGCCCGAGCAAAACTGTACTCTTCAACAGGGTTGCCCTCCAATACATGCTCTTGCAGTATTCGCTCGATTACCTCAGGACTGCAGCTGTGGTACCAGGTGCCATCTGGGTAGCTGACCATTATAGGACCCTGACGACAGATACGCAGGCAGTCGACTTTAGAGCGATATACGCCCGACTCCACATCCATTAGATCTAGTTCAGCTATGCGCCGCTTTAAATAGGCCCAAGCTTCGTTGGCCGCATCTTCAGAGGCACATTTACCAGCAGTGCACAGCAGCAGGTGCTGGCGATAGCTAGCAACTTTACGCTTCTCTGCTAGCTTGGTAATAAAATCACTGTTTTGCATAGTACTAGACTAGAGCTAAGCCCTTTAGTGAAGCGTGTGGCGCTTTTCATCGCCCTCTTCAGCCTGTGGCGCACGCTCTTCGTTGATTTCAAAAACCGCCTGGAGTCCCGCATCCATCATATTTTTGGCAACCTCTAGATGTTTTCCACCCAGATAGTCCAAGACTTCACCAGAAAATTTAATGCGTACTAATGCTTTGTCTGATCCAGAGCGCTGCAGTGCAACTTCTCCGTTATCTAACATAATTAGTTCGAACTCTGTAAGGGCCATTGTTTTATTTCCAAAATTCAATCATAAATCTAGTACTGCTGTTAAACCCGAGTCTAGCAGCTATCACCGGCAGCCGTTAGAACTCCACCATCATGTCACGCTGGCGCTCAACTAACTCTTGCATCTGGGCCAGCCAATTTTCCGCCGTTTCAAGTCGCCAGTCTACACTGTTACGCTCATCTACTGTACCCACAGCAATCATCGGCAGTCGATCAGCGTCCATCTCGGCCTTGCGAATGGAGGGCAATTCATAAAGCGCTGCATGGGCGCTAAATAGTTCAACAGCCCAAGAGCTTTTATCGTCAGCAAGGTTCTGCATTTCGGTGGCTTCGGCGGGGCACTTTCCAGCCTGCTCAAGCAGGGAAACCAGCTTATCGGCTCCAGTGGCCAATTGTGGGTCAGGCAGTTTGTAATTGCTGGCAATATCTAGCAGGTGCCAGTGCCAGGCCTGATAGAGTTGTAGTGCAACGGACTGACAAATAGCGCTCACCTGATGACTATCCTTGAGCCCAGCTCTGGCAGAAAGCTTAATCGAAGCCGTCATCGCCAGCAGCTGTTTAGCAAACAACAGCTTTTGATTAACTGCAGAAAGATAAACTGATACCGCCACGGGGACTAATTACTGCCCTTTTCGGCTGGTTTCCAGTTGCCGTTGCTGTAAAAGGCACTCCAGCCTGTTGGTTTGCCATCGTCTTCACTGCGCACGTACTGCTCTTTTGTTTTGCGACTATAACGAACCACCGTTGGCTTGCCATCGGGATCCTGAGCTGGCGCACTGAGCAAAAATTGATACTTTTCATCAATGCGATCTTTGTAAGGCAAAAGCTCCTGAACGGTCGGCGCTCTTGTCTCTCTGTGTCGCGGGAACTGGCTGGCTGCCAAGAAGATTCCCGAGGCTCCATCGCGAAGAACATAATAATCATCGACCTTGGCACACCGCAACTCTGGCATAGAGATAGGGTCGACCTTTGGGGGCGCTGCTTCACCACTGCGTAATAGCTTGCGAGTATTCTTACAGGGCTGGCCATCCACCTCACCGGTGCAGCCAAAGTACTTGCCAAAACGACCCGTTTTTAGCTGCATTTCACTACCGCATTTATCGCAGTCGATAACCGGTCCTTCGTAGCCTTTAATCACATACTGGCCAAATTCAACCTCATGACCAACGCAGTCTGGGTTGTTGCCACATACGTGAAGTTTACGAGTCTCGTCTAGCAAATAGCTGTCCATCGAGGTGTTGCAGATTTTACAGCGATGCTTATGCAAAAGGAGTTTGGATTCTGCCTCGTCATCTTCTTCAATATTGACGGCCTCGTCGCCAGCAGTAAGGTTGACTGTATGCTTGCACCGCTCCTTAGGAGGCAATGCATAACCAGAGCAACCCAAAAACACACCTGTGCCTGCGGTTCTAATCATCATAGGGCGACCGCACTTAGAGCACTCGATGCCGGTCTCGGAGGGGCTGTTTGGCCGCATGCCACCCTCTACATCTTTGGCAATATTTACCTTTTGGCTCAGATCTCCATAAAAACGGTCTAGCAGCTGTTTCCAGTTGAGCTTGCCTTCGGCAATATCGTCTAGCTGCTCTTCCATGGTGGCAGTGAAACCATAGTCCATCAGATCTGTAAAGTTTTCAGTCAGACGGTCAGTGACAATGTCGCCAATTTTTTCTGCATACAAACGCTTGTTTTCAATGCGCACATAGCCGCGGTCTTGAATGGTAGAAATAATCGAAGCGTAGGTAGAGGGTCTACCGATACCACGCTTTTCGAGCTCTTTAACTAGAGCGGCTTCAGAATAGCGTGCCGTAGGTTTAGTGAAATGCTGCTGAGGAATCAACGCCAGCATTTTCATGGCATCGCTCTGCTGCAAGTCTGGAAGCTCAGCATCGTCATCGCGGGCTGGCATGACTGCTAAATAGCCGTCGAAGCGAGTGACCCGACCTTTGCAGCTCATCTCGTAGTCATCAGCGGCAACGGTAATAGTAGTGGCAGTAAATTCCGCAGGCGTCATTTGACAGGCAACAAACTGCTGCCAGATCATTTGGTAGAGACGACGCGCATCAACTTCCATATCGTCCAAACTGCCGGGCGAGATATCAATATTAGATGGTCTGACTGCTTCGTGAGCGTCCTGCGCACCAGCCTTGCTACTGTAGTTAACAGGCTGCTCCGGAAGGTACTTTGCGCCATGACGCAACTGAATATACTCACGACAAGCCGCTACCGCATCAGCGCTGAGGTTAGTCGAATCAGTACGCATATAGGTGATATAACCTGCCTCGTAGAGCCGCTGCGCCATCATCATGGTTTTCTTCACCCCAAAGCCCAATCTGGTGCTCGCTGCCTGCTGCAGTGTCGAGGTGATAAAGGGTGCCGAAGGCTTGGACTTGGTCGGTTTGTCCTCTCGCTTGATAACCTGATAGTCAGCCTGTCGCAGTGTCGCCAGCGCAGTATCAGCCTCGGCCTTATTGACTGGACGGAAGCCACTGCCCTTAAACTTCTTAATATCGAAGCGTAGCTTGCTCTCATCACTGTTAACGCCGGCCTGGTCATCAGGCGCTTTTTGCTCTTCAAGATCAGCCTGAACTGTCCAGTATTCCTCTGGTATAAAAGCCCGAATTTCGCGCTCGCGCTCTACAATTAGGCGCAGCGCTACTGACTGTACCCGGCCAGCGGATAGGCCCCGACCCACTTTTTCCCAGAGCAACGGCGAGACCATAAAGCCCACCACACGATCCAAAAACCGACGTGCCTGCTGGGCGTCGACACGACTAGTGTTAAGCTCGCCAGGTGTCTCAAACGCTGTACGAATAGCCTTTTTAGTAATCTCATTAAAGACCACACGCTTATAACGGCTATCTTCACCACCAATAACCTGGGTCAGGTGCCAAGCAATAGCTTCCCCCTCTCTATCCATATCCGTCGCCAGATAGACAGTGTCAGCATTTTTTGCCAGTTTTTTAAGTTCCGCGACAACCTTCTCTTTACCAGGCAAGGTGGCGTACTCGGCCTTCCAGTTATTGTCTGGGTCTATACCCATACTATTTATAAGCTGAGCCTTGGCCTTTTTCTCTTTGTGTATGGCTTTCTCTTCAGGGGACATTTTCCGGGTAAGAGCTGCCAACCTAGCCCTTTCTTTAGGGTCGGTCGTTGTTCGATTGGCCCCGGTGGGCAGGTCTCGTATATGACCAACACTAGACTTCACCACAAAATCATCGCCTAAATAGCGATTGATGGTTTTTGCCTTGGCTGGTGACTCTACAATGACTAACGACTTACCCATAGTGGGAGATTTCCTTGATTTAAGATCCTGATATCTGATTTGCCAAGGGCTTCAAAACTACAGTTTGGACACAATTGGCATACCTAAGGTGGGCATATATACGTGCTTGCCTGCCCGTTGGTCAAGCTTCAAAGGCAAATTTCTTCGGCTTTTTGTCTCAGCCCCTGTAAAAGCTCTAAGATTTTTTCTATATCTGAGAAGGTTCCGCGCTCATCCCAGATCACACCAATACCGACGGAATTAGCAATTATCGCGCTGACGCCTGACGGCAGTTGTGAGACTGTCTGACCCAGCAATTTGTCCCAATCTGAACTGGCCTGACTGCCACACCAACGCCAGCCCTCTATATCGGATTGCCAACCCCGTTGGCTATGGCGCTGCAGCACCCAGTCCTGATTGGTATCTCTATCAAGCCAAGACACACCATAGAAGACCGCCTCTAGACGCTCTTCTTCATCGCGAGCATCCGGACGCCTGTGGAGAGTAACTTTGAGAGATCTACTATTAGCCCAGCGTCGCAATTCGGTAATGCGTTTCTGATGAGGCGACTGTTTCAGCCACATCAGAGGCGACAAAACTACCGCAATTCCGAAAACTATTAACAACCAGGTCATTTCGTACTACTCTTACCTTGAGTGATCGACTAGCTTTTTTCAGCAACTCGATGCTTTGGTTTATTTACGACATCAAACAGAGGGTCAGTAGGTATGTCTACATACAAACATGTTTTAGTCGGCTTGGATCTGTCCACAGAATCACAGCAAGTTGTAGATCGCGTCAAGTTTCTTTTCCACAACAGCACGACAAAAATATCCTTTTGTCACGTTTTAGAGCCCTTAGCCTTCACTTACGGAGGTGATATACCCGTAGATCTTTCCGACGTACAAAACCAGCTTCAACATCAGGCTACTGAACGCCTGGGCCGACTCGCAGAACAACTTGATTTGGCACCGGAAAATCAGCATATAGTGCTAGGCCACCCGGCCCAAGAAATGCATAATTTAGCGCAGGATCAGGCTGTCGATTTAATCGTGGTTGGTAGCCATGGCAGGCACGGTCTAGCTCTTATTTTTGGGTCTACCAGCAACTCGGTACTGCATGGTGCAACCTGCGATGTGTTGGCGGTAAGAATCTCCGAAGAATACTAAACCGAGCTAATTAGATACGAGGCTCTAATTCCCTCTAACCACCCTATAAGCAGAGCTTTTTGTCACTGTTAGCCTTACCCAGTAACAACTCTCGCTTTCTATCTGTATTGCTGATAACTTTGAGCCCGTCAGGACACCTCAAGAGACGCAGGGATTCCATGCTTACCAGACAGCCAATTATCCGAGTCCTGTTGCTAACCCTTTTGATCCCCTGCGTCACACAGGCAACTGAGACCTCATCGGGCCTTCCATCGACTAAGCAGACAGGCGGGGATTCAGTTAACTCGGCCCAATTCGACCCAAGCCAAAATACCGCATCCGATAACCTCGCAGAACAACGCCAACTCTATAGCCAAGCACTGCAGCTAGCGAGCCAAAAACAGTGGAAAAAACTCCGCCAGCACCGCCAACTGCTTGACGATTATCCGCTCTATCCCTACCTGGTTTATGCAGATCTAATTGCTGACCTGCGTTACGCCAGACGTCAGGAGGTCGAAGCATATCTGGCAAGCTATAAGTTTACGGTCAAGGCTGAACAGTTGAGAGGTCTCTGGCTAGATTATCTGGCCCGGCGTGGCTATTGGACAGGCTACGTCGAATCCTACTTAGAGCAGTCCGCCACCGTCACCCAACAATGTAATTTTTACCTAGCTCAACACAGATTGAACAACCGAGCTTTGGCATTTAAGGGTGGACTAAGACTCTGGGCGGCGGCAGAGAGCCAGCCCAAAGCCTGCGATAAACTGTTCGGTATACTCATCAAAGGTGGTCATATTAGTGAGCAACTTGCATGGCAGCGTTTTAACGGCGCACTGTTAGCCCATAATTACCAGCTGGCCCGCTATCTAAAAAGGTTTCTTACTAGCCCCAAATACCAGCAACTGCACGAGCTCTATTACAGCCTTGAACGCAATCCTAAGCAACTTCGACAGCCCATAGAACTGGCCAGCAATACCCCAGAGGAACTGGTGCTGATTGCCCATGTGATCAATCATCTTGCGCGCAAAGATCCCAATTTAGCGCTAAGGCACTGGACTAGATTTAAGCAAACCCATGAATTTAGCCATAACACAGAGGCAAGGATTGTCAGCGCAATCGTCAAAGGGCTATTTAAGGCCAAGCATTATGCGGCGGCTGATAGTTATCTTCTCGACCATCTCAGACTGCTGAATCAAAGCCTTGAAGGAGAACTCACCGAGTGGCGAATTCGCCAGAGCCTAGCCACCATGAACTGGACAGAGGTGCGCCAATGGCTAACAAGGCTACCCAAGACTAGTCAGCAAAAATCGCTCTGGCGCTATTGGACTATTCGCAGCATGGAAAGCGACCCTGTCACCACGCGGGATCCAGTTTTAATACAGCTGACACGAAGCCTAGCTAAGGAGCGAGATTTTTATGGGTTTTTGGCCAGCGAGAGGCTCGGCAAGGAATATAGCATCAACCATAATCCAGTCACTCTTGATGAGCCTAGACGCAATAGAATTGCAGCTATCCCGGCCATGCAAAGAGCTCGAGAACTGCACTTTCACAACGAGGCTATTGATGCTAATCGAGAGTGGTTTCAAGCTAGCAAAGGTTTTCAAACCGACGATTGGTTGGCCGCGGCCGTGTTAGCCAGCCAGTGGCAGTGGCACAATAAAGCTATTGCCAGTATGGGCACAGCGAAATACTGGGATGATATAGAAATAAGATTTCCATTGGCATTTCAAAATGCAATCAACAAGGCAGCCAAAGACGCTGGTATAGCAGACTATCTATTGCTTGCACTGGCGCGTCAGGAAAGCGCATTCAACCCCCATGCCACCTCCTCTGCTGGCGCCATGGGCCTGGTTCAGGTTATGCCTAGCACGGCCAAGGCCACTGCAAGGAAGCATCGGTTACCCTATCGCAGTACAAAACAACTTCATGATGTATCGGTCAACTTAGCTCTGGGTGCTACCTACTACGCTGAACTGCTGGCGCGCTTTGACAACAATAGAATACTAGCGACTGCGGCCTACAATGCAGGCCCGTCGCGTGTCGACAAGTGGCTTAAAAAGTCCGCAGGCAAACTGCCGTTTGATGTTTGGATGGCATTGATTCCCTACAGAGAAACCCGCAGCTATGTGAGCAATGTAATGATGTATTCGGTAATCTACTCACGTAAATTGGGGATTGACCCACGTATGTTAATGCAGAGAGAACGCGAAATGCTCCTGTAACAATAGCTTACAACCACAACAGAGAGCCTAACAGGGGCTCTCGCGGACTTTCCTACACTAGTTGACAACATATGATAGATATCGGCGTAAACCTCTCCAATAAGCGTTTTAATCATGATACGGAGGCTGTTCTGGAGCGTGCTCGGGATGCGGGCCTAACAAAACTTATTCTCACCGGCACCTCAGTGGCCGAGAGTCGAGCAGTACTGCGGCTCTGCCGCGATCATTCTGATAGTTTCCCAGCTATGTTGTATGCCACCTGTGGCATACATCCTCATGACGCCAGCTCATTTAATTCGGATAGCCTAGCTATGTTGCGCGAGCTGGCAAACGAGCCCGAGGTGGTCGCAGTGGGCGAAACCGGTCTCGACTTTAACCGCAACTTATCACCTCAAAAGCAACAGGAGGCTGTATTTGAAGCTCATTTGGAGCTAGCGATAGAAATGCAAATGCCGCTTTTTCTCCATGAGCGCGATGCCGCACAGAGGCAATTGGAAATAATCAAAGCTTACAGAGATAACTTGGGCGACGCAGTCATCCACTGTTTCACTGGCGAGAAGAAAACGCTATTCGCCTATTTGGATATGGACTTACATATAGGCGTAACAGGCTGGGTCTGCGATGAGAGACGCGGACTAGAGCTGAAAAAAATTGTCAGTAATATCCCTCTGCACCGACTGATGATTGAGACTGATGCGCCCTATTTGCTGCCGCGTAATATACAGCCACTACCTAAGGACCGGCGCAATGAGCCCGCATTTTTAAGCTATGTGGTAGCAGGTATCGCCGAGGCTAGGCCTGAATCAGCTATGCAGATTGCCGCAGCTACCAAGGCCACAGCGGAAAGATTTTTTGGTCTTGAAAACAGAACCTAGGCGGGCTCTATACTATCGCCCACTCTGACCACAGCACTGCCAAGGATCTGAGCGCGCAGCCCCCCTTTGCCCACCAAGTCAGGTAAAATTTGCACCGCCAAACGCCTTTGCAGGCTGGCGCAGGGCTCGCAGAGTTGCACTCCAAAGCAAAGTAATCCATTGATGGTAAATCGCTTGCCCACCAGATCATTGAGGCGGATATCCTCAGTAATTAGATTACGCCGAAAATCACTGTGGTGAAAACGATTACCCGTGGCGCGGTTAAATGCATCAATGACCTCCGACTCGATAAGCGTGAGCTCCCAGTCAGGCTGGCCATTATGGCTGGATCTATTTTTGCCAGTCTCGGAATAATAACGGTCACCAACAATCCCTTTGCCAGCCTTTAGGGAAACCTGGCTATGGCCCGTCACTCCCGCCCCAGCGCTTGATGCTGTGTAAATCCCGCTAATCTTACCCATGCTGATTCATATCTCCTAGGCAATGGCTCGACAGCCTTAGCTATCGGTTAGTACCTTATACATGCTGTTTTTGGGCTTGCTAAACACTGAACGCACCATTGGTTCAAACAGCGATAGGTCCAATTTAGGCATCTTTGGGTCAAATGAGGGATCATCATATTTTGCAATAAAGCGGGCTGTTCGCTTGAAGTTATCACTGTCTCTAAACTGATCGCGCATATTGCGATCTGCACCTATAAAGTGGAAAAAATTATAGCCTTGGAAAATCGCATGGTGCTTGATCATCCAGTGGTTTTCTTCCGACACGAAAGGCTGCAAAATCGCCGCAGCTACGTCGGCGTGATTGGCGCTACCCAGCGTATCACCAATATCATGCAGCAGGGCACAGACAATGTACTCTTCGTCTTCTCCAGCCTCTGCGGCGCGGTGAGCGGTTTGAAGCGAGTGCTGCAGGCGGTCCACTGCGAAGCCACCATAGTCGCCATCAAGTAGCTCTAAATGGGAGAGAATCCGATCTGGCAATTTTGCAAAAAAAGCCAACTGCTCAGGCATGATGATTTGCCAGTCTTCAGCCGTGCTATCGGACATTTTAGTAAATGTTGCGTTCATTCGATTCCCTCTCTCAACCAGAATTCTTGTTATTAGGATGCAGGGAATATTAGCAGTAAAGGTAGCAGTTAACCAAGTGCAGCAACGAGACAGAAATACAGGCTTGAACAGAATAACCCCAAGCTAATGCCCTACACAGACTTTGACCCTCTGTGCAGAGCTTGGGCATAAACACACTTACAGTTGACAGTACTCTATAAGATCTACTGTCGCCTTGGGCACTATGCGGACGTTCTTGATGGTGACATCAAATGGCCGAGATGTAGTTAACAAAAACGGTACGATAGCACGCTCCACGTCGGCACCAGCTGCGGCAAAGCACTTGAGACTAATGCCTCGTGTTACCCATTCGTTCACGGGTACAGTTCTAAACATTTTAGTCACGTCCTGACTAGCGCTACATGGCCAGCCACAGTCAAACCTTTGGATAACCTTACCTTTGGGCCGCTTGTTGACCATAAACTCAACCATTACTGCACCGTTGAGGTCTGAAATCTTTTTCAAATTTAGAGCCTCTTCAGACTGCCAGAAGAACTGGCTCTCTCTGCGCCCGGACCAAATTGCTCTGAGAGAATCCTCTTGCAACTCACCATCGACCGCAGAGACCATGAGATTGCCATGAGCTGACTTGGTAACCTTGCCGTCAAGCGGTCTCGCCCAATCACTTTTATCACCCACAAAGGCATTAAATGGCGCTCTGGACGTTCGGTTAAACACTACAAGTCGGGCACTCACTCCAGAGGCCACAACACCCTTATCAAGCTGTTCAGCGATAATCTCAGCATCCCCGAAGGAAAGACCATCACCAGCCTTGAGGATGTTATCTGCCACGGGCAGGTGTTTATCGTCGGCATTCAGTTCTAGATTGGGCCAATCAAAAGGAAGGCGCCCGGTAAAATCAAAACGCGGCTGGCCCTGTTTATCGGCCACAATGACATCGCTGATACCCTGACCCTCTGTACCTGGCAACCAGGCAACCACGAAGGCATCTGAGGCATTCAACTCCGCATTAACAGCCAGAGGCCGACCCGTCAGAAAGATAGACACCACGGGAATACCCTGGTCGCGAAGTTTTTCTAGCAGGCGTAAATCCTTGTTAGAGCCAAACTTGTAGGCTAGAGAGTCGATATCGCCTACGCCCTCGGCGTATGGATCCTCACCAAAAACCACTACAGCCACATCAGGTTTTTTAGCCCATTTACCGTCGGCACTTAGCTCTGTAGAGCCACCAATATCATTCATCGCCGACGCGATACCACCGTAGATAGAGGTGGCGCCGGGGAAGTTGCTATTGGTGTTCTCAGTACCCTGCCAGGTAATCGTCCAGCCGCCGTTCTGTTTGCCAATTTTATCAGCAGCATCCCCTGTCACTAAGACATGCTGAGCTGGCTTAAGAGGCAACAGGTCATTGCGATTTTTTAGCAGCACTAGAGACTTGCGAACCGCATCGCGGGCAATGGCTCTATGCGCCTGAGCACCGATTAGCTCTTGTTTACCCGCAACCTCTCGAGATGATGGGAGACCTTTATCAAATAGACCGCCACGTATTTTTACGCGCAATATCCGTGTCACGGCATCATCAATCCGAGACATAGCAATCTTGCCGGTTTTTACGTCTTGAATGGTATTCAGAAGTAGTTCCTTCCAATCTTCAGGAACCATGATCATATCTACACCCGCATTAATTGAACGAGCGCAGCTTTCATTGGTACAGCCACTGACCTGACCATGGCCATTCCAGTCCCCAATCACAAAACCATCAAAGCCCATACTGCCTTTCAGAACCTCTGTTAGCAGTGTCTTATTACCGTGAATCTTATCGCCGTTCCAGCTATTAAAAGACGCCATCACCGTCTGTACCCCAGCATCAATGGCCGACAGATAGCCCTGACCATGCTGCTGGATTAACTGCTCGAGACTCAGTCTGGTATCGCCCTGGTCAATGCCCCTATAAGTTCCACCATCGCCAATGAAGTGCTTCGCCGTGGCCACAACTTTTTCGTCATCGGTTCTCAACTCATCAAGGTTACCCTGCATGCCGAGTACGATTTGCTCCGCATAGGCCTTAACTAATTGGGCGTCAGAAGTATATCCCTCATAGGCTCTACCCCACCGAAGGTCCTGGACCACCGCTACTGTGGGCGCGAAAATCCAGTCTATGCCAGTGACCGCAACCTCGCGGGCGGTCACCTCACCAATTTGACGCAATAGCTCGGGATCTCTAGCAGCACCAAGCCCAATATTATGAGGAAACAGTGTCGCACCAATAACATTATTATGGCCATGTACTGCATCAGTACCCCAGATAATTGGAATGCCTGCACCGCCTTTAGATCTATCCAGTGAGGCTTTGTAGTAGCTATCAGCCAGATCGAGCCAGTCCTTCATAGTGGCCAGTTTATTACCATCTGGGAAGGAGCCCCCACCGTTGAGCACAGAACCCAGGTGATACTTAGTCACATCAGCAGGCGTTACCCACTTGATCTCACCCTGCACCATCTGGCCCACTTTTTGCTCCACAGACATGCCATCGAGCATCGCCGTTATGCGAGCTTCCAGAGCCTCGTCAACGGCCAGCACAGAGGGGGCAGTTAGACTGTAGCACAGGACAACCAGAGCTTTGAGCATCGTTCGAATGGGATTGATGTTTTGGGCTTTGAAATGCGAAAGCATAGAAAAAAATTCTCTCAATACAGAAATTATCGACCCTAATAACTCTCGTTTACACAGAGCAATCCCATGAATTACCTGTCTTTCGGTCTTATTTCCATTATTTATTTAGGGTAATTGACAGCACTCCTCTAGGAGAGCTGCATCAATGTGCGTAGCCTGTCACGGAGCCTGTTTAAGTGGAAGTGCATATGCGTTAGCTGGCTTATGCTATGCGACAAACGGGGTAAGGACTTCAACGGCCTTAATCGACCTCTCAAGAGACTTATTGGAAGAGATTGCGTATAGACTCGCGGTAATTTCGACTCACTTTTAGCGAGCCACCATCTGAGAGGTGCAGCAAACTACCGCCTTTTTGCAACGGTGTCACACTGACCACCCGCTCAACATTGACAATAGTTGATCTGTGGATTTGCACAAACAGTCGGTCGTCCAGTTTGGCTTTAAGCTCACGTAACGTGCTGCGGATAATATGGGTCTCGCCAGCAGCATGAACACACATGTAGTCGCCAGCGGCATCTACCCAGTCAATATCGTCGAAGGGGATTACTTTGACCACACCGGAGTCACGCACCAGTAATTTGCGCTTCATACCATCAGGTAAATTTTCGGCACTGTTTTCGCTAGGCTCATGAAGTTTCTCAGCAATTGCATCAATAGCGCCAATTAGCGGCGCTTTAAAGCTTTCCTGCTCACTGTCTTCGAGGCGATCAATAGCCCGCTCGACAGCCCGGCCGATACGTTCTTTATCAAGAGGCTTTAAAATATAGTCAACAGCATGGAGGTCAAAGGCATCAACTGCATACTGATCAAACGCGGTGACAAAGATTACTAGCGGGGTTACATCAGACTGCAGCGCCTTGATAACATCAAAGCCATTCATACCTGGCATCTGTATATCGAGGAACAGAACATCGGGCTTGTGATCTAGAGCTGCCTCTACAGCTTCGCTGCCATTGGCACACTCAGCCAGTATTTCGACCTGACCTAGCTCAGTTAGGTAGGAGCGTAAAAACTGCCTGGCCAAAGGCTCATCATCGACAATAATCGCTGTTAATTTGAGCATACTACCTCTTCTTCAATCGCGTTAATTCACTAGGATGGTTGTTTTTCTAGCGGCAACTTCATGTAGACCTGCAGGCCACCATTGGCTGAGTTTTCAAGACTAAACGTATAGGTATCGCCATAAAACTCATCCAACCTGTCTAAGGTGTTACGCAATCCAACACCGCTGGGCTTAGAGTCTGAAGTACTTGCTAGACCACTCCCCGTATCCGCCATCCGAATAATTAGGTGCTCATTTTCAAGGTTGGCGGCGATGGATATTTTACCCCCGTTTACGGCCTGCGCAATAGCATGCTTAATCGCGTTCTCAGCTAGCGGCTGCAAGATAAGGCTTGGGACCAAGACTGATCTCGCCTCGGGATCAATATCAAACTCCAATTCAAGGCGATCGCCAAATCTAGTCTGCTCTATATTTAAATACAGCCTAAGAGCATCTACCTCTTTATCTAGGGGCACACTTTGAAACGCATCATTGTCTAGTGAGTAACGCAAAAAAGAACTTAGCTGAAGCACCATCGCATTAGCTTTACTGGCCTCCTCTATTTTCACCAACGCCGATATGGCATTTAGCGTATTAAAAAGAAAATGTGGATTGAGCTGATAACGCAGCATTTTCAACTGAGCTTCGTGAGCTATGGTCTCTGCCTTGGCCCTGCGTAACTGCTGTTCTTTGTTCTCTGAGGCAACCTTCAATAATGTCTCATGCTCACTCTGAAGAAGTTGGTAGTACTTGATGCCATGATAAAAGCCGACCCAAGCTAGAAATATTAGAATAGAGGCAAAAAGCCAGCCACCAAAATCGGCCCAGAGATCAGTTTCTCCAGTCATCGCCATAAAGGTTGTAATTCGCAAAATAGTCCAGACTATTGAACAACCGAGAACGCCGGCAATGGCTGCCGAAATTCTAAATATACCTTTGTCGTACCAGAAGTAATGAAATAGTGGCCGCAGTGGCCAGGACACCAATACGCCCATCGCCGACTGCAAGATAGTGTGAGCTATATAGGCAGGCTCTTGCTGGTTGTACCAGAGTGTAAGGCTTAAAAAACTTAGCAGTGCAAAACCAAACCATCCCACCAGCTGGAGAATCCAAAACTGGTAATTGGTATTGCGATAGAGCGCGCTCACAAAGGGGTGATAGCTTGATTCGACTTGGGCTGGAGCCATAGAGTATTTCTTTTCTTGTTAGTTGTTTTAAGCACTGTTTACAGATCGCTAAAGTACCATAGTAGTCGTATATCTGTGAAATTAGTCATGATATTAATGCAAACTCATCAGTACCTGTTACCATCTCCGTTTTACATAGACACAGTCCTGCCAATGCTCGAGGTTAACATCCACAGCGACCCTCATATCATCGAATATCTAGGTATCAAAGCGCTTAGGTCAACTCATCCAGGGGTGCGCAGACTCAAACGTCAGCAACAGGGTCATAGCGCTCATGGCAATAAGGTCTGGCGTTCAAGCTTTGTGCTCATGGATTACCTGACCACCTATCCGCCTGAACATAACAGCTCTGTGCTAGATATAGGCTGCGGCTGGGGACTTAGCGGCGTTTTCTTGGCCAAGCATTACGCCGCCAAAGTTACCGGCATAGATATTGATCAATCAGTTGCACCTTATTTCGCTCTACAGGCTGAGGTTAATCAAGCTGTAATGGACTTTAAAGCGCGAAGTTTTGAGTCCTTTAGCGCAGCGGAACTGGCAGAATTCTCCATGATTATTGGGGCCGATATCTGCTTTTGGGATGAAATGACCACTCCATTATTTGAGCTAATTGGATTGGCATTAGAAGCTGGAGTTGAGCGCATTATTATCGCCGACCCAGGGCGACCACCGTTCTGGGAGCTGGTTGATCTCTGCGCAAAAACGCATGATGCTGAGGTAGTTACACGCAGGATAGATCATCCTTGGAACACCGAGAAATACATTCTGATTATAGATCAGACATAAAAAAACCGCGCCAATGGCGCGGTTTTTTTATCTTGCTTGTCTGGTTAAAACGAGTCTTAGTTTTTAACCAGCATGTAGCGCCAGAACCCACCGCCCGCAATTTCAATATCCAGAGTCATCTCTGAATCATTCATCGCAGTAATCTGGTAAGTGATGCTTGAAACAGCATCAGCTGCGCTAGCCAATTCACCACCGTTGTAGACCTTAGCTAGACCAATATGAGCACCCAGGCCGTCAACAGTAAGAGTATTTGCAACATCGTCGTGACTGTAGGTTGCAGCGTTAGAACCGTCATGCGGAGCAACCAGTGCACCACAGCCGTCAGCAGCAGCACCCTGCCAAGTTTCAACCCAGCTCTCGTCGCCCATTACATTGGTGAAGGAGCCGTCCGCGCCGAAGCGGAAGATATCATCAAAGAGGCAAGCACGGTTATCAATATCAGCCGCACCATTTGACCACCAGCTAGTGTCGCCCTGACCAGGACCTACACCCAGAGCACCAGCTACGGGAGCCAGCTTCCAGTCACCTACGATACCACCAGTAGGCTCAGGCGTTGGTTCTGGAGTTGGCGCAGGCGCTGGAGTAGTGCCGTCACGGACCAGCATGAATCGCCAGTGGCCGCCACCTGCAATCTCGATATCCAGGGTCATGCTGTCATCAGTCATCGCACTTACTGTGTAGATGATTGAAGATACGGCATCAGCCGGGCTACTCAGTTCGCCACCGTTGTAGACCTTAGCCAGGCCAATATGAGCACCCAGACCATCTACAGTGATAGTGTAATCGGAATCATTGTAGCTGTAGGTTGCGGCGTTAGACCCATCGTGAGGAGCAACCAGTGCACCACAGCCGTCAGCAGCAGCACCCTGCCAAGTTTCAACCCAGCTCTGGTCGCCCATTACGTTAGCGAAAGAACCGTCGGCACCGAAGCGGTAGATGTCATCGAACAGACAGCCACGGTTATCAACATCGGCTTCGCCGCTTGACCACCAGCTAGTGTCGCCAAGACCAGG
>JABJEX010000098.1 GCA_018663035.1 Porticoccaceae bacterium | reverse complement strand
GCAGCGGGGGTGCCAGTAATTACTGGTGGAGGCCCCGGAATTATGGAGGGAGCAAATAGGGGATGCTTCGCTACCGATTCCGCGTCAGTTGGATTAAATATCGAATTACCCTTTGAGCAATGCAGTAATCCGTATCAAGATATCTCGTTAGATTTTCGCTATTTCTTTGTTCGTAAGTACCTTTTCGTTAAGCATGCATTGGGTTTTGTTATTTTTCCCGGTGGCTACGGTACTCTTGACGAGCTGTTTGAAGCTCTAACTCTGGTGCAGACAGGAAAGGTATCGCCATTTCCAATAGTTCTGGTTGGCATTGACTACTGGACTGGTCTTGTAGATTGGATCAAAAAGCGCATGCTGGAGCAGGGGTGTATCTCCAAAGATGAGTTGGCGTTGTTCCAGTTAGTAGATAGCCCCGAGGAAGCAAGCGCACTTATACTCAGGCATATACCACCAGCTGCCACCGGTTTGGTAAATGGGGTCGAGGCGATCAGCTAAAATTCATCCCAGCCAAAATAATGGGCGTCTGACTCAAAACCGGACGTCGGACTAGTGTCTGGGTTGATCAGTAGCACGTCATCAGAGAAAAGTCGCTGCTCGTCGCTTAGGTCAAAAAGATTCCGCCAGTCCTCTGGTGGATCCGCTTGCACCGTCGTCATCTGAGCCCAGTCGTCCAGCTCTAGTTCATCGATCTCGCCGTCTTCATATTGAATGCTTAGGGTCGCGCTGTAATGGTCCAGAGCAATAATTTCAAATAGTCGATGGACGGCTATATCCTGATACCACCGCCCAACCCTAGGAAGCTTTGATGCCATGATAGCTCTCCTGATATTGGATAACTCGCTAAATCTATCACCAATATGAAGTACCTGCTCAGCTAATTTTTGCTATTAGGCTCACTGAGTTACGTGCAGAATGTTAAGGTGAATTTTATATAAATGGCCTAAGCCTTTATTAGTCATATGAATATTTTTTCTGGGCTAAAAAACCATTTAGTGGGTAAAATATCTTTTTGGCATAGCCCTAGTGGCTTAAATAATAAATCCGTCTAAACAGGACTTCAGTCGATGACATATGGGCGTTTAATGCTCGATCTCGAGGGTGTTGAGTTAACAGTCGATGAGCTTACATTGCTGAAAAATCCACAGGTTGGGGGGGTAATTCTATTCGCACGCAATATTCAAACAGCTGCCCAGGTGAGTCAGCTGGTTGGAGATATTAGAGCTGTGTCAGATAGGATCCTTATTGCAGTTGACCAAGAGGGCGGTAGGGTGCAGCGTCTTCGTCAAGGCTTTACCCTTCTCCCGCCTATGCAGACACTTGGTGATCTAATTGCCGAGAATCGAAATCTTGGTCTAGCTTTGGCGAGAGACAGTGGCTGGCTAATGGCATCTGAGGTGCTGGCCTGCGGGCTGGATATCAGTTTTGCGCCTGTGCTCGATGTGGATAGAGACACCAGCAGTATTATTGGAGATCGCGCCTTTTCGGATCAACCCGAGGCAGTAATTGACGCAGCTAGTGCCTTCATTGAGGGTATGCATGAGGCCGGTATGGCTGCAACAGGGAAGCACTTCCCGGGCCATGGTGGCATTGTCGCTGACAGTCACCTAGAGGCGCCGGTAGACCATCGCAGCTGGCAACAACTAGAAGACCATGATCTAAAGCCATTTGCTGCACTGTCTGGGAAACTTGACGGCATAATGCCTGCTCATATTACCTATCCGGCAATTGATCGGCATGCAGTTGGCTTCTCTAAGTTCTGGCTACAAACGGTCTTGCGACAACAGCTGAACTTTACAGGTGCCATTTTTAGCGATGACCTGAGCATGAAAGGGGCTGATGTCGCAGGCGGTTTTGCAGACAAAGCTAAACTGGCACTCGAGGCCGGATGCGATATGATTTTGGTATGCAACTGCCGTGAGGGCGCCCTAGAGGTACTCGACTACATGGACAACCATTTTACTAGTCCCTCTGATAAACTGGAGGCATTGCGAGGCCGAGGAAAAATCGGCTGGGACCAGTTGGCCACTCACCCCAGACGCCTGCAAACCATAGAGCAGCTGGATAGATTAATGGCTTAGGCCGGTAATAAAAAAAATAATTTATAAAAGAGACCCCAAGGACATATTTATGAACAACCTAGAGCAATGGCTAATTAACTTGACCGGCGAACAGAATCTGTGGATTGTCGAGTTGTTCATTATCGTGCTAGCTGCTTTGAGTCTCGGGTTTTTAATGAATAAATTAATTGACCGACTGGAGGTTCATGCGGCCAAATCCAAGACTGTTTGGGATGATGCGCTAATAGAAGCCTGCCGCAAACCAGCCATATGGCTGGTTTGGATCCTTGGCGTCAACTTTGCCGCCAGTATCGCTGCCCAGAAAATGGATTCTCCGTTGCAGGCTTTGATTGACCCGGTTAATCGCCTGGCGATAATTTTTCTAGGCGCTTTGTTTTTAACCAATTTTATCCGCCGCGCTGAGCGCAATCTAATTCACCCTGATTACATGGCCAAGCCCATGGATGCGACAACCGTGTTAGCTATCGGCAAACTGTTGCGTGCATCAGTAATTATCACTGCTATTTTGGTGGCCATGCAGCTGTTTGGTTACAGTATCTCCGGACTGCTTGCCTTCGGTGGCATAGGTGGAATCGCGGTAGGTTTTGCGGCCAAGGACTTATTGGCTAATTTTTTTGGTGGATTGATGATTTACTTGGATCGCCCATTTTCTGTTGGCGACTGGGTGCGGTCTCCGGATAAAGAGATCGAGGGCACGGTAGAAGATGTTGGCTGGCGTCTTACTAGAATTAGAACATTTGACAAGCGGCCTCTGTATATTCCCAATTCGGTGTTTGCCAGTATTTCGGTCGAAAACCCGTCACGTATGAGCAATCGGCGTATCTATGAAACCGTAGGCATTCGCTACAGTGATATCAATGCTATGGCTGCGATTGTTGAGCAGGTAACTGCCATGCTGAAGTCCCATCCCGGTATTGATACCGAACAGACAATGATGGTGAATTTTAATAAATTCTCGGAGAGCTCCTTGGATTTCTTTATTTACACCTTTACCAAAACCACGGTTTGGACTGAGTATCACGTGATCAAACAGGATATTCTTTTGCAGGTAGCGGCGATTATTGAGGCCAATCAGGCAGAGGTGGCCTTCCCAACATCAACATTGCACATTGAGGGGCAGGGTCCTGAAGCTCTGCCGTCGAAGGGCTAAGCTAGCCACGACCGCTTATTGATTCTAAAAATAAGTTGGAATTGTCGCTGCGCACCATCTACATTTCTTGTGGTAGGTAGACTGCCATCAGCAAAATGTGAAATTCGGTAAAACCCTTTTAGTAACAAGGATGTTTCTAGGGTCGCTGTGCTGTCTGGTGTTGCCAGAGGTACGAGTTTGGTAGATAAGGATATCAGGTCATGGATTCGAGTTTTCGAAATGGGTGTTTTCAACCCAGCTATTCACTGTTTTTTTATTGTCGGGTTGCCTCGTGCTGACGCCTATTCGATGGTTGTGTAGCGGGGTTATTTTTGGCTCAATGATTCTCGGTTGGGCCTTACTGGCAGTCTCTTTGGCTAACTATGTTACGGCACAGTTGGGGGTGTTGTGGCCCGAGTCGAGAGAATTACAGGTCTGGGGCGTAGGTCTAGGGGTTTTATTAAGCGGCTACCAGACATTCTATTGGCGGGAAAACCCGTTGCGGGGACTAATTTTTCAAGACGCCGTTGATGAGGGCCCTGCGTCACGGCTTCAAAAGGCTGTCAGTGCCCTAGGTTGTGTTTTAAAGCGTAGTTATCGACTGGTTTTCCAAACCGCCGACGTCATTTTTTGTGTTGGCGCGCCTCTGTTAATAATGACGTCGCTGGTGGGCTGGTGGTTGATTGATGAGATCAGCCATCGTTTGATACTCATTTATTTGCTGCTTATATCCACCATAGCCATTGTGGGTGTCTACAACAATCTCGTGCGAATGCTAGCCCTGGGTTATTTTCATGGTTACTGGCTGGTTGATGATAACAGGCTGTCCTATCCCTTCGAGGCCCCGATGCGGGTATACAACAATATCCAGACCATGCTTGCAGAGATAGGCCCTGATCTCTGGCCCCTGTTAAGTTTTTCAGTGCTGATACTCTGCGCACTCTACGCACTGCTACCCAGTGCCACCAAAAAATCAGAGCGGTCGGCTGCGCGCCCTAAAGATGAGTCAGTGCGGACAGATCAGCGGTCGCGCCTAACCAATGGCCTTGCAGTAGGCATCTGTTTGCTGGCAATTCCCTTCGGCTGCCTGCTTCTTCATACGATGGTTGATCTGGTTAATGTGTACTGTTTTTTTGCTGCGCTGCTGATTTTATTGCTGGATGGTCTCTGGCGGTATGAATTTGAACAAGAGCCCGCACTCTGCGGTGATTGCAGGCATTTTTTATCTAATCTATTTCCATCTAATCTATCTTTAACCCATCTATGGCGCCGGTAGCCAAACCCCGGTAGGTCAAAGTCTGGGTTTGGTATCTGTTAGCCCTTTAACTGGGGAACTCCGTATAATCAAAACTATAATTTGAAGATAAAAGAGTTTACCCATGAGATTACCCCTGATTTGTATCCTCTATCTCTGTCTTGCTGGCTGTTTGGGAGCGCCGGATAATGTGGTTCCAGTCAAAGAGTTTGAGCTGGATCGCTATCTGGGCCAGTGGTATGAAATTGCTAGGCTGGATCATTCCTTTGAGCGAGGTTTGGATGCCGTGTCCGCCAACTATTCCCTGAGGGACGATGGAGGCATTAGAGTTTTGAATTCGGGAGTAGAGCGTGAGACTGGTGCCTTGAGCCAGGCAGAGGGTAGGGCATATTTTGTTGAGGACAGCAGTACTGGCTACCTTAAAGTGTCATTTTTTGGCCCCTTTTATGGTTCTTACATTATTTTTGATCTCGACCCTGATGGCTATGAATACGCCTTTGTGGCGGGTAATAGCACCGACTATCTGTGGCTCTTAGCAAGATCGCCTCAGGTGTCTGATGAGCTTATGGCAAATTTCGTGAATCAGGCGGAGACTTTGGGTTTTGATGTTGGGAATTTGATTGTGGTGAATCATCAGGTTAATTGATGGGCGTCTGGGAGCTTTTCTGTTCTGGCTCTGCCGACGGAAGAGGGTTGAGCAATTCCGGCTCGAAGCTCTTTATGGTCACCAGTATGCCCATTAGCGGATGGTCGATGTAGTAGATTTCGTTGAGATCGATGCGCTTTGATTGATTGAGCGTCCATACCTCATCCACGGCGAACTTGGTGGGTTGCAGGGGGAAGTTGGGTTGGCTGAGTTGGAGCTGGGCTGGGGTTTGCTCAGGGCTTTTTATTAGCTCAGAGCTGTTTGTTGGCTCAGGGCTGTTTGTTGGCTCAGGGCTGTTTTGGATTAGATAGAGATTTTCCGGGTCAAAGTTAACGAAAGATTCGCTAAGTTGAATCGCCTGGGAAAGGTTTTCGGGACTTATTGGAAAGTTTGGTAGGTCTATAAGTCGATTGCCGTTATCACTGAATTGCAACAGCCAAAGGTTGGTTTGAAAGTGCAGGAAGCGAGACTTATAAAATCTTAGGGCACCTTCTATCTGGTGTCGGCTATCTTGGCTCTGTCCCGCTTTAATCAGTAACCAGGGTTCAGATGACTCGCTCTCGCTGGCAAACCGCCAAGCCTCATGAAAAACCACATTGTAGCCACGACGATCTAGACCTTGGGCGCTGTCATTGAGCTCTCTGAACTGCTTGTCCAATAAAAGATGGGTTGGTTCGTATCTGGGGGTGTAGGGTTGTGCTTTATCTGTTGAGGGTTCCTCGTGTGTTGAGGGTTCTTTATCCGCTGAGAGCTCTTCGTTGGCTGAAGGCTCTTTATTAGCTGAGGGCTCTTTACTCGTTGAAGGCTCTTCGTTAGCTGAGGGTTCTTTATCCGCTGAGGGCTCTTCGTTAGCTGAAGGCTCTTTACTCGCTGAAGGCTCTTTATCCGCTAATGCCAGCGCGTCTCGGTAGGGGACGATGGAAGTTGGGGATGACTGTGATGGATTCAGGTCGTCAATGGGGTGCAGTTCTTCCTGAAAACCTGCTGCGGTCAGTGCCGGGTCCTGAACTATTGCCAG
>JABJEX010000021.1 GCA_018663035.1 Porticoccaceae bacterium | reverse complement strand
TTTTTTTGGCAGAAAGTTTAGGCTGGGCTAATTAAAAAGCGGCGCAACTGGTCGTCAATTTCTAGCCATTGTTTTTGCAGGCGCTGCGGTGAGATTGGTATCTGGGTTTTCAGCTGTTGGGCAAATAATGAGATGCGATATTCTTGAATAGCCCACTGGAAGTCTTGGATTGAGGCACTAATTTGCTCTGATAGCAACTGTTCCTGATAGGCTTCCAGCGGCGCTAAAAAGGCCGTTATCTCGTTGATATGCTGCTGGTCTCTAGACACCTGAGAGGCGAGCTTTTCCAGCCGAATTTTTATCCCACGCACATATCTTGGGTACTGGCTGACCCTGTCGAGATCAACTGTACTTAGGGTTGTTGGTGAGAACAGCCAGCTAAGCTGTCCATCGATATCCTGCTTGGCATAGATAGCTGAGAGCCCAAGTGAGCGCAGCTGTTTTTGATTGTCATGCAGCATCGGCAGTACGGATTCGATATGGGCTGCCTGTTGCTGGGCTATATCAACCACGTTGCCAATACCTGACTGGTAGCAGTCTTCAAAACTGGCCTGATCGCGAATCACTGGCCGAGCAACGCCCTGTGTTAAAAACAATGCCTGCTGGAAACTACTGTTGATTATCGCCTCAACTAATTCTGCACGCTGGCCAAGGGCCGCAGCTTTGAGTGCTAACTCGCTGCCCCTCAGCAGGTTTTTGCGCAGATATTTTTCCTGGTCCCGCCCTCTGAGGAGAGCCAATCTCAGCTGACCGAATCTGGTTACCCTGTCCGCTGCTAGAGGATTGTCCATTACCTCTATGGCGACAGATTCGCCACAGTCTCTTAGGGCCGGCCAGGCCTTGATAGCAATGTTGCCGCGCTTCAGTTGCACCTCGCTTGGCAAGTCGCCAAAGTCCCACTCAACAATCCCTTCTCGGGAGATACTGTGGTATTGAGCCTGCTGTTCCAGACCCTGGCTTATCTGGGCTTTGAAGTCCCGCTGTAAACTATCGAGACTGCGCGCCATAGCCAGGGTTTTCCCGTTTTCATCCTGGAGCAAGAAGTTCATTTGATACCAAGGATCAAGCTGATCTGCCTTCCAATCCTGATAATTAATGTCAACAGCCGTATGGCGCTTTAGCTGTTCTGCTAAAACCTCGGTCAGTGGACGATCCTGAGCGCGCACCTGCATCAGTACCTTATCCACATAGTCGGGAACTGGTACAAAATTGCGTCTGATTTGCTTTGGAAGGCTTTTAATCAGTGCAATACACTTATCCCGCAACATACCGGGTACTAACCACTCAAAATAGTAACGGGGCAGCTGATGCAGAAGTGCCAGTGGAATCACAGCGCTGACACCATCTTCTGGATGACCGGGCTGAAAGGTATAGCGCAACTCAAACTCTAGGCCATCACAGCTGATTTTATCTGGAAACTGCGCCTCTTCGCTGGCGGATAGGCCACGCAGCATTAGGCTGTCTTGACTTAGCTCAAGTAGCCTGGGGTTATCGCGCTCTGCCTGTTTGCGCCATTTTTCAAAGGCCGGCAGATTAGTAATGTCTTTGGGTAGGCGTTCGTCATAAAAACGATAAATCACCTTTTGTTCGGCTAACAGATCGCGGCGGCGAAAGCGGTCTTCCAGTGCCTGCAGATCTTCAACCAGCTTGTGGTTTTTAGCATAAAATTTTCCTTTGCCTCTGTAGCCCTCCTCTACCAGCGCCTGCTGGATAAATACCTCCCGTGCTTCCACTGGTGCCACATTGCCATAAACGGTATTTTTGCCTTCAACAATGGTCAGACCAAACAGTGTTTGACGCTCTTTGGCCATGACCTGGCCAGATTTCTGGTGATAAAACGGCTCACTGTAGGTTTTTTTAACCAGATGGGCAGCCAAGGGCTCAATCCAGCCGACATCGATTTTGGCAACGGTCAAGGCAAACTGTTTAGTCGTTTCCATCAGCGCACCGGCCATCACCCACTTGGGTGGCTTTTTGCTGAGACCGGAACCGGGAAAGATAAAAAACTTTCGGTTTCTGGTACCGAGGAACTCGTAGCGCTCCTCGCGCACACCCACCTGACCTAGTAGACCAGACAGTAACGACTGATGAATAGCCGGATATTCTGCAGGCTGCTGATTTTCAGTCAGCTTGAGGGCGCGACAGGCATTGTGTACCTGATGATGAAGGTCGCGCCATTCTTTCATACGCAGGTAGGACACATAGTTAGCGCGACAATACTTACTGAACTGATTGACAGAAAGCTCAGCACGTTTGGCTTCGAAGTGTCGCCATAGATTTAGCAGCGACATAAAATCTGAGCTGTCGTCGCGCCACTGAGCATGGGCCTGATCTGAGGCCTGCTGCTTATCTGCTGGCCGCTCACGGGGATCCTGAATACTGAGCCCGGTGGTAATGACCATGACTTCGGCCAACGAGCCATTGCTGGCTGCCTCAAAGATCATCCGAGCAAAACGAGGATCCAATGGTATGCCAATTAGCTTTTTGCCTAGTGAGCTCAGTTTGCCGTTACTGGTGACCGCTTGAAGTTCTTCGAGCAGCTTGAAGCCATCACTAATCATGCGACTGTCAGGGGGATCCACGAAAGGAAAGTTGCGAATATCGCCAATGCGAAGATGTAACATCTGCAAAATAACCGCCGCGAGATTTGTCCGCACAATTTCTGGATCGGTAAACTCTGGGCGGTTGTTAAAGTCTTCTTCAGTATACAGACGGTAGCAAACGCCGTTGCTTACACGACCGCAGCGCCCTGCACGCTGATTGGCACTGGCCTGAGAGATGGCCTCTATAGGCAGCCGCTGTACCTTGGTTCTGTAGCTATAGCGAGAGAGTCTGGCGCGGCCAGTATCTATAACAAAGCCAATGCCGGGCACCGTTAGAGAGGTTTCAGCCACATTGGTACTCAACACTACACGACGCCCACGATGGGGAGAAAATATTTTACTTTGCTCGGCAAGACTGAGCCTCGCATAGAGCGGCACCACCTCGGTATGGGGCAGCTGAGCGCGCTTAATAGCTAAACTTGCCTCGCGGATTTCACGCTCGCCACTCAAAAATACTAAGACGTCACCGGTGCTGTGGTTAGCCTGAATATCTCGCAGACAATCAATGATGCGTTGATCGCGGTCGGCTTCAAGGTCCTCTATCTGACTGTAAACAATTTCTACTGGATAGGTTCTACCGGATACCTCAACCACTGGGGCCTGATCAAAATGCTGGGAGAATTTTTCTACATCAATGGTCGCCGAGGTAATAATCAGCTTGAGATCTCGCCGCTGTGCCAGCAGATTTTTTAAATAGCCCAACAAAAAGTCGATATTAAGGCTGCGCTCGTGGGCTTCATCAATTATGAGAGTGTCGTACTTACTAAGAAAGCGGTCATGCTGAATTTCGGCGAGTAATATCCCATCGGTCATCAATTTAATTCTGGTGTTGGTAGAGCTCTGATCAGAAAAGCGTACCTGATAGCCTACAGTCTCACCCAGAGGAGTTTTCAGCTCCTCAGCGATGCGGTTGGCCACTGTGCGCGCGGCGATACGACGCGGCTGAGTATGGCCTATCATGCCGCGAACCCCTCGGCCAGCTTGCAAACATATCTTTGGGAGCTGGGTGGTTTTGCCAGAGCCTGTCTCACCGGCGATTATCACAACCTGATTATCCCTGACCAGATTAACAATCTCCTCCGCTCTGGCACTAACGGGTAAATCTGGGTAGCTAATGCTGGGCAGAACGCTGTGCCTTGCGCTGACAATCTTTTCGGAGCGCTGCGCGGCCTTTGACCAGCGCTGCCAGCCGTCGACAATCGATTTTTTGTTGGCTTGATCCCGTTGCAGCTGCCCCAATTGGCGACTGAGACGAAACAGATCTGCACTGGTTACTAGATCGGGTAACAGGTCTTGCAGCAATGCAAACTGCTGCGCTGAGCCCGGAGGTTCGGCAGGAAGAATAAATTTTGAACTAGAGTTGACCTCTGGAGTGGCTGAATTAGACAAGGGCTTTTATTCGCCCAAATTTTGCCAGATACATTCACCACTTGCGGCCTTGATTGCCTCTAACTTTTGCTGATGGCTGGCCAGCTCCGCCTCGTTGGCAGTAATTACCCGCAGCGCAGGCCGCCCGTCTGGAAGGCGGCGAATATTTGATGTCTGATTAATCTCTCCCGAATCGGAAGCCTGCTGATCGCTGATATTAAGGTTGACCTGCCCGCCAGTCATTAGCAAATAAACATCGGCTAGAATCTCGGCATCCAGTAAAGCACCATGAAGGTCGCGCTGTGAGTTATCGACCCCATAACGTTTGCAAAGGGCGTCAAGGTTGTTCTTTTGCCCAGGGTGCTTTTGACGCGCCAGCGCTAAGGTGTCAATAATCTTACAGTGACTGTCTATTGGCTTGACGCGACCAGACAGCTTGGCGATCTCGTGATTAATAAAACCTAGATCAAAAGGTGCATTGTGGATAATCAGATCTGCACCATCGACAAACGCCATAAATTCGGCAGAGATAGCCTCATAGGTAGGCTTGTCTTCAAGAAACTGATCAGTAATACCATGTACTTCCATGGCACCCTCATCGACCTTGCGCTGAGGGTTAATATACTGATGGTAGTGACGGCCAGTTAGTTTGCGATTAATCATCTCAACACAGCCAATCTCGATGATTCTGTGATCTTGAGAGGTTTCTAAGCCGGTAGTTTCTGTATCAAGTACAATCTGTCTCATGGTGTCTCTGTTTTGCCCATTTGGTTCTGAAGTATCTGTGCGAGGTGATGTGGCCTTTTAGCGAGAGGTTGCGCTCCATACTTATAGCTCGTCAATACCGCGGTTGGCCAACTGGTCAGCTATTTCATTTTCGCGGTGGCCGCTATGGCCTTTAACCCAGTGCCAGTCTATCTTATGTTCACCTATAACAGCATCGAGTTTTTGCCATAGGTCGACATTCTTAACCGGTTTTTTTGCCGCTGTTTTCCAGCCGCGCTTTTTCCAGTTGGGCATCCACTCTTGAATACCTTTAAGAACATAGGTCGAATCTGATGTTAACTCTACATTGCAGGGTCTTGTGAGCGCGGCTAGCCCTTCAATAACGGCGGTTAATTCCATGCGATTATTGGTCGTCTCATGCTCACCGCCAAACAGGGATTTCTCCTCGTCGCCGTAGCGTAGAAGCACGCCCCATCCGCCAGGGCCCGGATTACCTCGACAGGCGCCGTCGGTAAATATCTGTACTGAGTTCATATTATTCTCTTTTACTGGAGTCCCGGGCTTTGTGACGACTGGCTTTGCTGCTGGTTGAACCCAAGCCATTGGTCGCAGGGCGCCATAGCTGGGCTCGCTTGCCAATACCTCGCAGCTGGCGTTTTACCGCATGAATCATATAGAAGTTTCCCAAAGGAAAGCGAATCTTTTGTGCAAACTGCTGCCAGTGACTATCGCTTTCAAGCCAATGTGGGCGATTGAGAGGCAGGTTGTAGGCGCCGTGGTCGATTCCCAACACCTGAAAATCTAACAGTGAAAGCCAGTCAACAACACGGCCTTTGCGCAGATTGTGGAATCTGTACTCGGCTCGACCCGTAGCAAGCTGCATAGGGTACTTAATCGCTCCCTGTGGGCCATAGGGATTAAACAAACAGAGCAATAAATGTCCCCCGGGAGCAACAACTCGAGACACCTCCGCAAGAACAGCCTTGGGTGAAATTGAATATTCCACTGCATGCTGCACCAGCGCCACATCGATAACGGCGGATGGCAGTGGCAACTCAGCATAGTTAGCCACTGCTGAGGCTTCTAACTGCGCGCTATTGGGAGTACTAGGATGAATATAGAAACGATGTAACTGCTTAAAACAGGACATTGTATTTTTATGGGGACCCAGCCCTAGATGCATCAATCTGTATCCTGGCAACTGAGAATATTTCCGCTCTATAACTCGTTGCTCTTGAGCGAACAAATAGCGACCAAAATCTTGATTAATCCAATTTTCGAGGGCGTTTACAGACTCTCCCAGATCTACCACCTTGAGGCGATCCAGGATATTTTTGCTGTGCACTCTAAGAAAACTCTTTGGCATAGGCCGAGATACCTGACTTATGGTAGGGCTTATTATGTTCTCTAGCCTGCTCAAACACCAGCGCCAAGCCTGCTTGTTATTGTCTAATTTAGCTCTGGTCGCTACAATCCATTCGCTCAAATAGCCTATAAAAGTTTAATTATATTGTCCGTCCCTAAAACACTCTCTGCGGTGCTCAGACCCTGTCTTGCCTTTTTTCTAATGGCGGGATGCCAACTCGCGCCCTCCGAATTAGAGCCAATGACGACTGAGGATCAGACTAACCTGAATCAAGCTAAGACTGTTGTTGCAGAGACATCTCCAGTTCCAACACCAGACTTACACCAAAGTCCTGCACCAGAGCCGGAGCCACAGGACCTTTGGCAGCGGATCCGCTCTGGCTATGGCCTCTCTCCAGATGAGATGCATGGCACTGTCGAAAAACAACTGGACTGGTATCTGCGCAACCCCAATTACCTGACTACTGTTTTTGGCCGCGCTGAACCCTATATTTATTATGTCACCGACGAATTGGATAAGGCTGGGCTGCCTCTAGAGCTGGCTTTACTACCCATTGTTGAGAGCACTTATGACCCTCTGGCTTACAGCCACAGTCATGCCGTCGGCCTCTGGCAGTTTATTCCGTCTACAGCGCGCTCATTTGGACTAGAGCGAGATCGTTGGTACGACGGCCGACGCGATGTTATTTCCTCCACGCAGGCGGCGATAAAATATCTCAAATACCTACACCGGCGTTTTGACGGCGACTGGCTGCTGGCCCTAGCGGCTTATAACTCAGGCGAGGGCACGGTCAAAAAATCTCTGCGTCGCAATCGCCGACTGGGTAAGCCGGAAGATTTTTGGTC
>JABJEX010000097.1 GCA_018663035.1 Porticoccaceae bacterium | reverse complement strand
TTTGTGTATCAGGCGATTTTAAGACCGTTATATTCAGAGCTATGGAGTCGAGGCCCATACTGTCCCACTACGGCACTGGCTGCGCGATTTGCAAAGATGGCGGCGTCCATAGAGGTCTTACCCTGGGTTAGGCTGAAGAGGTAGGCCCCCGCAAACATATCTCCAGCGCCATTAGTATCAACAGCGGTAACTGGCTGCCCGGCGGTGCGCTGCACATTAAAGCCATCAAAAATAATCGCCCCTTCATCACCTAGGGTGATAGCAAACTGCTTAGCGGTTTTTTGCAGTACAGCGATGGCTGCATTCAAATCGTCTGTTTCACACCAGCTTAGCGCTTCTTGTTTGTTGCAAAAGAGCAGATCAACACCCTGTCCTATGATGTCTTTGAGCCCTTCTTTAAAGTGCTCGACAATACCCGGGTCAGAAAGACTCATAGCAACTTTCACAGAATTTTGCTCGGCGACCTCACGTGCCTTGATGGCAGCAGCCCTACCTGTGGGGCTGGTGACCAAATAGCCTTCTATATAGACATATTCGGAGTCACATATGGCGGTGACATCTATATCGTCTGGACTCAGCTGTTGGCCAATTCCCAAATAGGAGTTCATTGTGCGCTCGGCGTCTGGAGTCACCATCACTAGGCATTTACCAGTGATGCCTGATTCCAGCTGCTCGCTACCACTGTGGTCTACCCCGTTGGCGATAAGGTCTTGTAAATAGAATCGCCCATTGTCATCGTCAGCGACTTTACAGGCCATGTAACCAGAACCGCCGAACTGGCTTAGCGCAATAATCGTGTTGGCTGCGGAGCCTCCGCAAGCGCGTTTGGATAGGGTGAGATGATCTTCAAGGCTGTTGATTAGAAATGTCAGGCGCTCTTCATCAACCAGAGTCATCAGCCCCTTTTCAATTTTCAGCCGGCTGAGGTCTGTATCCGAGACCTGAATTTCTGTATCAACTAGAGCATTGCCTAGGCCATAAACATGGTATTTTTTCACGCCCAACTAACCCTGAGAGATTGCTGTATGGGTAACAATACCCTGCTGTGTGGCCAAGAAAAGTATATCTGCTGGCTTGATGGCAAATAGCCCATTGGTTACCACGCCGGTGATTTGATTAATCTTCTCTTCTAGCTCGCAAGCTGAACCCATGGGGTATAAGTGATGCACGTCTAGAATCAGATTGCCATTATCCGTTACTACATTCTCACGCCATACTGGATCGCCACCGAGCTTAACCAGCTCTCTTGCCACATGACTGCGGGCCATAGGGATTACTTCAACTGGCAGCGGGAAAGTGCCTAAATAGTCTACCCATTTGCTCTCGTCGGCGATGCAGACAAACTCATTGGCAACGGCGGTGACAATTTTTTCCCGAGTAAGCGCAGCACCGCCACCTTTGATTAATTCCAGTTGAGGGTTGGCTTCATCGGCACCGTCGATATAGATATGAACCTCGGCTACGGCGTTGAGCTCGAATACTGGGATACCATGGCTGCGAAGTCGCTCTGCGGAAGCTTCTGAGCTGGCCACCGTACCCTGAAATCTATGCCTGTGTTTTGCAATTAGGTCGATAAAGCAATTGGCGGTAGAGCCCGTGCCTATGCCTACAATACTGTCATCTTCAATTCTTTTCAGGGTGTAATCCACTGCAGCCTGAGCCACTGCCTGTTTAAGCTGATTTTGATCCACCGCACACCCCAAAATAAAAGATTAGTAAATAGATCTGGAGATTATACGATTATCCGAACCGAAAAGGGGTACAAAAAAGGCCTGCCAGGTAAGATTATTGGCAGGATGCACTGGCTAAAAAAACCTTATCAAACTACCATTGTCTTTCAGCTTGTTTTTCTGGAACCTCCATGTCGCAACAGTACGTTAAAAAAATTCTCGACGCTCGCATCTATGATTTAGCTATCGAGACGCCGGTCGATGATGCGCCATTGCTTTCTCACCGATTAAATAATCAGGTGCTACTAAAGCGCGAGGACTTGCAGCCGGTTTTTTCATTTAAGTTACGCGGTGCCTATAACAAACTTCGTCATCTTTCAAAAGAACAGCTGGCCGCTGGTGTGGTTGCAGCCTCTGCGGGGAACCATGCTCAGGGTCTGGCGCTGGCCGCCAAAAAAATGGGCGTAAGTGCGACTATCGTGATGCCACAGACTACGCCGGCAATTAAGGTAGACGCGGTCAGGGCTCGTGGCGCACAGGTGGTATTGATTGGCGATAGCTATGATGCCGCGGCTGCCTATGCGGACCAACTGGTTGAGGAAAAGGGCATGACCTATATTCATCCCTTTGACGATCCCGAGATTATTGCTGGTCAGGGCACCATTGGCATGGAAATTTTGCGTCAGATCCCGGGAGATCTAGACGCTATATTTATTGCCGTGGGCGGTGGTGGCCTCTGTGCTGGCGTCGCTGCCTATGTTAAAAATTTGCGCCCAGATATAAAAATTATTGCCGTTGAGTCTGACGATGCAGCCTGCCTAGATGCTGCCATGAAAGCAGGTCATCGCGTGCGCCTTAAAGAAGTGGGTATTTTCGCCGATGGCACTGCTGTGGCCCAGATCGGCAAGGAGACCTTCAGACTGCTTAAGGATCTAGTGGATGAGGTGATCACCGTAAGCACTGATGAGATCTGCGCAGCCATCAAAGATGTCTATAACGACACCAGAGCCATCTGTGAGCCCTCGGGAGCACTGGGGACCGCTGGCCTAAAAAAATATGTCGAAACCCATGGAGTGAAGGGCCAAACACTATTGGCTATTCAATGTGGAGCCAATATTGACTTCGATCGTTTGCGCTATATATCCGAGCGCACAGAGACGGGTGAAAAACGCGAGGCAGTTTTGGCTGCGACCATCGAAGAAAAGCCAGGAAGTTTCCAAGCATTCTGTCAGGCGCTACATCGGCGTAACATCTCTGAATTTAACTACCGATATAGCGATGACAGACAGGCGCAGATATTCGTCGGCGTTAAGGTTAGTTCAGATGATGACCGACATAAGCTGGTTGCTGAGTTGCAGGCAAAGGGGTATCAGGTATCTGATATGACCGATAATGAGACCGCGAAGCTGCATATCCGTCATATGGTGGGTGGTCATGCTCCTCAGGTCGGAGAGGAGCAGGTGTTTCGGTTTGAATTTCCTGAGAGACCAGGCGCTCTTATGAACTTCTTAGTGCAACTAGGTGGCCGTTTTAATATCTCGATGTTTCACTACCGCAATCATGGCTCGGCTTTTGGTCGAGTATTGGTGGGCTTGCAGGCGTCGAAAAAAGATCGCGCTGAGCTGATGGGTTTCCTAGATAAACTGGCCTACCGCTATGCCGAAGAGACTAATAATGAGGCCTATAAGTTTTTCCTCGGCAAGCAGTAACTTCACTTACAGCAGGTCAGATATTCTGCGAATTTGCAAAGCCTCAAAACCAGAGCCCGCCAGGGCATCGGAAATCACCACGACCTGATCGTCGGGGGAAAACTCGTCCCGCTTAATCATGATGGCTGCCGCCGCCGCCAGAGTTTTCTCTGAGTCACTGTGCATCTCAATCTGATAACTCAGTACATTTCGATTAATAACAAGCTGCCGTCTGGTGCGGCTCTTGTTAGTAAATGCGCAAATGATAGATTCTGGGTGACAGTTGGTGATTCGGTTAGCCATACGCCCGCGCTTTGTAGGCACGATAATGGCCTTCGCAGATATTGAGGTAGCTAGGTCTACAGCCGCTTTGGCAATATGTTGTTTGTCATCTTCGAGGATAAGGTTATCGGTAAAGCGCAGCCCTCGACTGCTTTCAGTGGAGCGTGCGATTCTATCGAGAATTTCTACGCACTTAACTGGGTACTTACCCACTGTAGTTTCACCCGACAGCATAATTGCGTCCGCCTCTTCGTATACCGCGTTGGCCACATCAGTGACCTCAGCCCTTGTGGGAATAGGATTTTCAATCATTGACTCGAGCATATGGGTGGCAACAATAACGCGCTTGCCCATTTCGGCGCAGGTTCGAATAATGCGTCGTTGAATTCTAGGCAGTACCTCTAGAGGAATCTCCACGCCCAGATCGCCACGGGCCACCATAATGCCATCTGCAGCAGCAATAATTTCGACCATATTGGTAATCGATTCCTGATCTTCAAGCTTGGCAATAACTTTTATCTGATCAGCTTTTTCTCCAAGCAGCTCTCGCAGCTCATGGACGTCATCGGCCTGGCGGACAAACGAAAGCGCGATAAAGTCGACGCCCTGTTCCATACCAAAGGCGATATCTCGGCGGTCTTTATCTGTAATAGCGGGCAAGTTAACTCGAATTCCTGGCAGATTCACATGGCGCTTACTTTTTAATAACCCGCCATCAATTACCTTCACCTGCATAACGCGCTCCTCTTTTCTGAGAACTTGCAGATTAATCAGACCATTGTCGACGGTAATAATATCGCCAATATCGACATCGTTGATCAGGTCGTCGTAATTAATATGGATAGAGGATGCTTCAACATCCTCCGCGCCTCGGGCGACAATCGAAATAATATCGCCTTCATTGAGATGCAGTTCGTTGTCCATATCTCCGGTGCGAATCTCTGGGCCCTGTGTATCCAACAGTATTGCAATAGGGTGATTGAGTTTTTCATTGAGTTTGTGAATAGCCTGAATAATCTTGGCGTGGGATTCATGATCGCCATGAGACATATTGAGACGTGCCACATTCATCCCTGCATTTGCTAGTTTCTCTAGCATTTCAATGGATTCTGTTGCTGGGCCTATGGTGCAGATTATTTTGGTTTTGCGCATATTATCTCGTGATCAGTTGCTATTAGATGAAGAGGAATATCCCAGCTCTGCTGAGACAGGCTTGTGACCTCTTGGCAGCCATGAGCTAGGCCAACAAGCTTGGGTTTCAGTCGTTTACTTTGGTTCATAAAGGCCAGTGTACGGTCGTAAAATCCACCGCCCATGCCCATTCGGTGACCCTGACGGTCAAAGGCAACCAGAGGCATAAATATAATATCTAAACTCCAGGCTGGGGCAACCTTTGCGCGCTCCAGTCTGGGCTCGGGGATGCCGAAGCGGTTTGGCTGCAGCTCAGTTTGTCTATCGTACTGTCCAAAATAAAGTCGATTTATTTTCAGCGGATGCAATATAGGTAAAAAGCAGCTTTTGCCAGCTTTTAAGGCTATATCTGTCAGTATGCTGGGATCTATTTCTCCATCATTTGCCAGATAGATACCAATGCGCTTAGCGCGCAGGAAAAAATCTTCTTTACTAATTATGGCAGCCAGTTGGTCTGCGCAGCGTTGCTGCTGATCAGATGTCAGCCCACGGCGTTTAGCGCGAAGTTGCTGTCGAGTATCACCAGAGATCATGGTTTAGGCCGTATGTAAGTAAACCCCAGAGTGCCGCTGCCAACGTGGCCTTGAACCGAAAAGTTCAAGGTGGCGACCCTCGCAACAAATCAGGCTTTCCGACGCACGGAATTGCACAACATTGTTGGCGGAGAGAGGCCGGGTAATAATTATCGGCTCAGGGACTTCTTGGCTGGCAAACACCCCAGGGAGCGTCAAGTATACCAGAGCGGCATAAAGAATAACCCTGTAAGTTAGTAAATTTACAGGGTTAGGTTACGACTTAATTGGTCAGGTCAGTAAGCACCGAATCCAGTTTACTGTCCATTGAGTGCAGCAGGTTTGCCGCCTGACTGTCTTGCTTGGAGTTTTCTTCGCTGCGGATCAAGTCGTGGGCCAAATTAAGTGCGGCCATCACTGCAATTCGCTCCGAACCTATAATATGTGAGCCGCGCCGAATTTCTTCCATCTTCTCGTTGAGGACTTTCGCCGAGTATTCCAGCGCTTCCCGCTCCTCTGGCTGGCAGTTGACCTGGTACTCTTTATCGAGGATGCGAATTTTAATTGAGGTTGTGGCCATAGTTACTGCTCCGCACTGAGATTGCGCAGGCGATTAATCATGGTTTCTATTTTCTGTCGCGCCATTTCGTTTTTTTCAATCAACTGGCTGCGTTCGCCCACGAGACCAGCTTCCCGCTCACGCAGAGATTGGTTTTCTCGTTTAAGCTGCTGGCACAGCTCAATGAGCCGGTCCAGCTTTTCTTCAAACTTATCTGAATCAGTCATGGGTACAGACGATGCCGTGGTTACTATGTTGGGAACTAACCGCATAACTATAGGCATTGTCTAAGGCCCGGTCAATTGCCGTGGCAGGGGTAGCTAAAATTACTCGCTGTGTAGGTTAATCCGAGGTGCAGGGCTATTTCAGGAATGTTAGGATGCGGGATGTTTGCACGAGGTGATACTGTGACTTTTGAACAACTCGAAGATCTATTTTTTGCGCTAAAAATTACTGCCAATCCATCTGGCTTTCATGGCTTTCTCTGTGGTCGATTGAGCTGCGGTCCTGTGGATATGCAAGAGCTTATTAACGCGACTGCAAAATGGCTGGCGCTGGCCGAAGAACAGACAGAGGCTGCAGAAAATGCATTGGAAGAATTTTATGAATCTGCGCTGAGCAATCTGCAGGACCTCAGTTTTCTTTTTCAGCCTTTGCTGCCCGACGATGAGCTACCCCTCAATGAACGCTTAGTCGCTGTTGGTGACTGGTGCAGCAACTATATTTCTGGGCTTGGCGATGGCATGGGTGCCGAGTTTGAGGTGTCGGCAGACGGCAAAGAAGCGCTGGAAGACCTTGCTGCTATCGGTCAGATCTCTACAGATTTTGAGTCTGATGATGGCGAGCGCGATTACGCGGAGCTTGTGGAGTATATCCGTATTGCTGTGCAGCTGGTGTTCTCAGATCTGCATCCTGAGCTAGATTCTGAGGCCGAACCGACTATTCATTAGGCCTAGGTAAAAAAGGGCACCATCAATGATCTCTCAAAAAGAATATGCCTCTAGGCGCAGCGATCTAATGGCAATGATGCAAGCCAACAGCATCGCTGTTATTGCTGCTGCGCCACAGAGAGTTCGCTCCAATGATACCTATTATCCCTTTAAGCAGAGCACTAACCTAAGCTATCTGTCTGGTTTTCCAGAGCCCGGTTCTGTGATGCTTTTAATTCCCGGTCGCGAGCAGGGCGAAGTGGTTTTTTTCTGTCGTGATAAGGATCCGCTGCGAGAAACCTGGGACGGCTTCCGCTATGGCCCAGCTGGGACAGTCAGTCACTTCGGTGCAGACGATGCCTTTCCAATAGATGATATAGATGAAATATTGCCGGGTATGCTTGAGGGCAAGGACCGAGTGTATTACGCCATCGGCAAGGACGCTGACTTCGACAAACAGCTGATGATCTGGGTTCAGGATGTCAAAGGCAGGCGAGGAAGTGATGCGGTGCCTCCGGGTGAGTTTGTCGATCTTGACCATCTAGTAAACGAGATGCGCTTAATCAAGTCTGCAGCGGAAATAAAATTAATGCGCAAAGCGGGAGAAATTTCTGCTAGGGCTCATTGCCGTGCTATGGAAATCTGTCGTCCCGGCCTGTATGAATATCAGCTACAGGCAGAGATTGAGCACGAATTTGTGCGCTCTGGAGCTGTTGGTCCTGCGTATACCAGTATTGTAGGTGGAGGCAAAAACGGCTGTGTGTTGCACTATATTGAAAATCGAGAAAAGCTAAAAGCTGGAGAGCTAGTTCTGATAGATGCGGGCTGCGAATATCAGGACTACGCGGCTGACATTACCAGAACCTTCCCGATAAATGGCAAGTTTAGCCCGCAGCAGGCAGCGATCTACGATATTGTTTTGGCAGCGCAGGCTGCGGCCATTGAGATGATAGCACCGGGGTTGGAATACAACCTAGCCAATGATGCCACCGTGCGAGTGATTACACAGGGCTTGGTGGATCTAAATATTCTCAACGGTGATGTGGATGCCCTTATAGAGCAGGGTGCCCACCGAGACTTTTATATGCACAATGCCGGACATTGGCTAGGTATGGACGTGCATGATGTAGGTGATTACAAAATCGATAACCAATGGCGTGTGTATGAGCCGGGTATGGTGGTAACCGTAGAACCCGGTATTTATATTTCTCCAGACAATACTAACGTTGATGAACAGTGGCGCGGCATTGCTGTGCGCATAGAGGACGATGTACTGGTCACCAAAGCTGGCTGCGAAGATATAACGTCGATGGTGCCGAAAACTCGAGAGCAAATAGAAGCCATAATGGCTGGTAAGCAGAGTGCTTAGATGACAGTTGACGAAACAGACAGAGGCCGCGAATACGATATTGTTATCGTAGGCGGCGGCATGGTTGGTATTAGTCTGGCGCTCCTACTTAACCGACAGGCTTTGCAGGGCAGTGAGCAAAGACCTAGAAGGATTCTGTTAG
Organism: Porticoccaceae bacterium; assembly: GCA_018663035.1. Lineage (GTDB taxonomy): Bacteria > Pseudomonadota > Gammaproteobacteria > Pseudomonadales > Porticoccaceae > HTCC2207. The sequence continues at coordinate 3,111 of JABJEX010000097.1, read as the reverse complement.
TCGAGGCTCAGGAGATTAGTTTAAGTAAGGGCACTGGTTACAGTGCTAGCTTTGATGCTCGTTCAACGGCGCTGTCCTGGAGCAGTCGTAAAATTTATCAGCTGATTGGCGTTTGGCCTGAGCTCAAGACTCAGGTCTCAGAAATTGCTCAGATTCATGTGAGCGATCGCAGCCATATGGGACTCACTCGAATTGATGCTCAAGAGGCCGGTGTAGAGGCTCTGGGTTACGTGGTAGAAAATCGCTGGCTTGGTTCAGTGCTACATAAGCAGCTGGCGGCAACTGACATCGAAGTTCGCGATGCAGTGTCCATAGAGAGCATTAGACCGCTCGCTGCGGGCATGCGACTGAGTGTTGGCGGGCAGGTAATAGACACCAGACTACTGGTTATTGCAGATGGCGCTGACTCTAGCACTGCCAAGAAGTTGGGTATTCAAACCCAGCGTCATGATTACAACCAGACTGGCATTATCGCTAACCTATGTTTGCAAAAGTCTCATGCTGGCGTGGCCTATGAGCGCTTTACCGATCAGGGCCCCATGGCGCTCCTGCCACTTAGCAATTTTGCCGGGCGCCCGCGAAGTGCTCTTGTTTGGACGCAGCCAAATGATGTGGCGCAAACCCTGATGTCCGCTGATGACCAAAGCTTTCTCGAACAGTTACAGCAGCGGTTTGGCCATAGGTTAGGGCGCTTTCAACAGGTGGGTGAGCGAATCTCCTATCCACTAGCGCTGACCACATCTGCCGAGCAGGTGCGTCGCAACTTAGTGGTCATGGGTAATGCGGCCCACAGTCTGCATCCGGTGGCGGGTCAGGGCTTTAATCTCTCACTGCGCGATGCCGCGGCTCTGGCCGACAGTTTGGCCCAGGTGGCCAACGACCAGCTCGGAGACTTAGAAACGCTAGAGAGGTACCAGCAGCGGCAGGCCGCAGATCAGTGCAACACAGTGATATTTAGCGACAGCCTACCCAAACTCTTCGGTATATCTTCCTCGGCTGCGGCTCTGGGTCGCAACGCAGGATTAGTGGCAATGGACCTTGTCCCAGCGCTGCGCAATGGTTTTGCCCGCTTTGGCATGGGTATGGCAACCAGCGAGGCAGGCAATCAATAATATGGTCAATAATCAGTATGACGTCATTATTGTTGGTGCCGGAATGGTTGGCGCTGCCTGTGCATGTTTACTGGCCAAGACCACGCCAGTAGGTGCCAAGCAACCTTTAAAAATAGCGTTGGTAGAGGCTCGCAAAGCCGCGCCATTTAACTATCAGCACTTCGATCCCAGAGTGGCAGCCCTGACTGAAAAGTCCCGCCAGCTCCTTGATAACGCTGGAGTATGGAATCAGGTTGTTGCTAAAAGGGTAAGCCCCTATCAGTCTATGAATGTCTGGGACGCTGAGGGAACGGGCAGAATTCAATTTCACTGCCATGACCTACACCAGCCCAATTTGGGACATATTGTAGAGAATTCTGCCCTTGTTGACGCATTGCTCTGTGAGATTGAATCTCTGGACGCTGTTGATTTCTATTGCCCAGCAATAATCAGCAGCTACCAGTCCTGCGACGACAGTATCAGCATTGACCTTGATAGCGGTGTGCAACTCAACGCGAGCCTGTTGGTGGCAGCTGATGGCGCTAACTCCGCTATTCGTGAGCATTTCAATTTTGCAGTTAGAGAATGGGACTACGGGCACCAGGCAATTATTAGTACCGTGACCACTGAGCAGCCAAATAAAAAAACCGCTTGGCAGCGTTTTATGCCGACTGGCCCTCTGGCTTTGCTGCCCCTAGACAGCACAGGCGACGCATTGTACTGTTCGATCGTCTGGTCTCAGGAAACTCAGGAAGCTGAGCGTTTGATGGCTTTAGATGATGATCAGTTTTGTGCCGAACTGTCTCGCGCCAGTGAGTTGTGTCTGGGACAGATAAGCTCAGTAGAGAGACGATTCTGTATTCCTTTGCGTCAGCGCCATGCGCTTGACTATGTCTTGCCGCGGCTCGCCCTAGTTGGAGATGCAGCTCATACCATTCACCCCCTGGCCGGCCAGGGGGTGAACCTTGGCTTTGCCGATATTCAGGTTTTGGTTGAAGAGATAATTCGGGCCTCAGAGCGGGGCCTAGATATCGGAGACCTGAGTATTTTGCGACGCTACCAGCGAAGACGCAAACCAGATAATCTGGCGACCATGGCTGCCATGGAAGGATTTAAGCGTCTGTTCGCAGCAGACCAGCTGTCGGTCCGCTTGCTGCGCAATATGGGCATGTCGGCGTTAAATGATGTTACGGCGATTAAAAACCAGCTGATCAAATTAGCTATGGGGCTTTAGGATTGCTTTAAATCTGGCCGCTACATTTAGGGTACTGCTAGTGCGCCAGAGCGACTAACTTAAAAGATCCATTGTTGCTGACAACCTCGACCTTAGCGAAGAATTGCTTGGCTTTTTGTTCCAGAGGGATAAAGGTGTTTACCACAAACAGTGCCCGTCCATTTGGATTTAACAGCCGCTTGGCACTGGCAAGAAATCTGTTTGTAAGATCACCGTCAATTGAAAAACCTTGGTGAAAGGGGGGGTTGCACAGGAGGCTATCAAAGCGACCCTCCACCATATCCCCAGCATCACCGGCAATTACCGAGTAATCTATATTGAGCTGTGATGAAAAATTTTCTGCAACCGCTGTTAGTGCGGCTGCATTATTATCGGTCGCTATGATTTTATCAAAGCCATGACGGCTTGCTTCACAGGCGAGATAGCCATAGCCACAGCCGAGATCTACCAGCGTCTTTGGCTGATGCTTAAAACCCTGTAAAAACTCCGCAAAATGTTCCATTAAAAACGCGCTGCCACGGTCTATTTTGTCCCAGCCAAAAATCCCTGGTTTACTGCTATAGCTGTACTCAGGGTTAGATTTGATAGGTCTCAGTTGACCATAGTCTTTATCAGGTAAATGGCCGCCATCTAGGGTCTGTAGGCAGAGCTTTGCAAGGTAGTGGTTGCCATGTTTTTCTCCGAGACTGCGATCACCAAACAGCTTGCAGGCCTGTTTGACATAGCTCTTAACACCGTCATTCTTCTCGCCGGTAAGCATCAGAGTGCCACCGGCCGTCAGCAAGC
>JABJEX010000096.1 GCA_018663035.1 Porticoccaceae bacterium | reverse complement strand
GCTCAGGGCTGTTTAGGGACTCTAGACTGTTGACAACATCTGGTATGTAAACAACATCAGTGCCATGACACTGGTCTAGCCACAGAGGCGGTTGCAAAAGACCTAACTCAGCCATCAGAGTTTTTCGATTAGCCTGCACATCACAGGCGTCGTCGTTTACATGCAGGGCGAGGTTATTACTATTGAAGGGCAAACGACTCACACCGCCCTGCCGGATGGTTATAGCGCTGCCTATATTTTCAGGCACCGGCCAATCTGGTGTCAGCCAACTAGTCATTTTCAAGCACTTGAAGCAAGGCCTGCATATCTTCAGGTAGCTCTGAGGCCCAGCTGACCTGCTCTCCAGTAGCTGGGTGGATAAGCCCTAACTCTCGCGCATGCAGCGCCTGTCGACCAAAGCCCTGCAACGTTTCCCGCAGTGTATCGGATGCGCCTCTATGGATGCGAAATCGCCCACCGTAAGTATGGTCGCCCACTATGGGAAAGCGCAGGTGGGCCATATGCACACGAATCTGGTGGGTGCGGCCGGTTTCTAGACGCAATCGCACATAACTGTGGCCTTCGAAGCGCTGGATAACAGAGTAATGAGTGCGCGCCTCTTTGCCATCTGAAATTACTGCCATTTTGGTGCGTTGATTGGGGTGGCGACCTATCGGCTGGTCTACTATTCCACCACCAGTCATTACACCACTGACCACAGCCTCGTACTCACGCTTGACTGTTCTGGCCTGAAGTTGCGCCACTAAATCTGTGTGAGCCTGCAGGGTTTTTGCGACCACCATCAGACCTGTGGTGTCTTTGTCTAGGCGATGCACAATACCAGCACGAGGTACTGATTCTAGCTGAGGGCAATGGTAGAGCAAGGCATTGAGCATGGTGCCATCGCGGTTGCCTGCCGCAGGATGTACCACTAAGTCGGTAGGTTTGTTGATGACAATAATATGTGCGTCTTCAAACAGTATATTTAATGGAATATTTTGCGCCTGCCAATCTCCCTCTGGTTGCAGTTGCACGCTGATCTCCAGTAGCTCACCCCCCAGCAATTTCTGCTTGGGAACCCGGTGCTCACCGTCTACCAGTAGACTGCCCTCTTTGATCCACTGTTGAAGTCTGGCGCGAGAAAATTCCGAGAACAAATCAGAGGCGATCTGGTCCAAGCGTTTTCCACAGTATTCTGCAGGCACAGTTGCCGACATCTGTATATGATCACTGCTGTTATTTTCGCTGTTGGGCTGGTTCACTAATAGTGCTCTGTGTTTAAATATCGGGCTTCGTCGACTGACACTTCGACTCCGTGTTTCTCTGGGAATTTTACATGAAAAAGATCGCCTATATTTTGTTGATTTTGAGTTTATCCACAACCTCTGGTTGTGCCTGGCTCGGCTGGGGAGATAAAGAAGAGCCTAAAGAGGATGATACCTCTGGTTATTCGGAACGTGATTTCTACGAAAAGATTCAGGCCAGCCTTAACTCTAACAATTGGACCGTTGCCATTAGCAACCTCCAGCTACTTGAATCCCAGTTTCCATTTGGCAAATATGCTGAACAGGGGCAGCTGGAACTCATCTACGCTCAGTTCAGGTCAGGTGACTATGACGAGGCCATTGGGTCTGCCGATCGCTTTATTCGCCTACACCCCCAACATCCCAATGTTGACTATGCCTTCTATGTGAAAGGTCTATCTGAAATCTCTCAGACCGAGGGATTTTTCGATAATTTTATACCGACGGACAACACCAAAAGAGACATAGGTGCCGCTCGCGAGTCCTTTGGCACTCTTACTGAGCTGCTTTCCCGCTTCCCAAATAGTCCCTATGCACCAGATGCTCGCAAGCGCTTGGTTAATCTCCGTAACAACATGGCAAGGGCTGAAATCAACGTAGCAAACTATTATTTTTCCCGCGAAGCCTATTTAGCAGCAGCTAATCGCGGCCGTTACGTAGTAGAAAACTTTCAGCAGTCTCCAGCAGTTCCAGATGGTCTAGCAGTGATGGCGCAGGCGTATAATATGTTAGGTATGCAGGAGTTATCTGACAACGCAGTGGCGGTATTGGTAGCTAACTACCCCGAGCATCCCTCGTTAGACGAAAAAGGTAAGTTTGATTACGACAAGCGTCTCCTCAATACGGGCAACAATTTTCTATCGAAAATTACCTTTGGATTGATAGATCAGGCGCAGCCACCTGCTTTCGATTCTCGCAATCTGTATAACAGTGCAATTCGTGATGCAGAGGCGTTAGACAGCTCTGAGAGTGACGAGCAGCAGGAGCGATCTATCTGGTATTGGTTGAGCTTTGGTCTGGTTAAGTAGGCGTTGCAGTAGCGTCTGAACAGTCGCAGGTACAGATGAATAAACAAGCTATTATCGATGAAATGCGGGTACTCCCAGAAATTGATGCTGAGGCTGAGATACAGCGTCGAGTCGAGTTTATCCAGCGTCAACTAACAGCCTCTGGCTTTAAAACACTAGTTCTTGGCATTAGTGGCGGGATTGATTCTGCAACCTGTGGCCGCCTGGCGCAGCTCGCTGTAAACGGACTTAACCAAATACATAGCACCGAGCAATATAAGTTTATCGCTGTGCGTCTGCCCTATGATGTGCAACATGACGAAGATGATGCTCAAGCCTCACTTACCTTTATCCAGCCCAGTCACAGTCTAACGGTGAACATAAAAGCCGGAACTGAGGGAATTAATAGCGCGGTATGTGACACCCTGGCCAACAATCAGCTATTGCCAGATGCGCAAAAAGTCGACTTTGTTAAGGGCAATCTTAAAGCCCGAGCCCGCATGGCGTCACAGTATGAAATTGCCGGCATGCTCGATGGCCTAGTGTTGGGTACAGATCACTCCGCAGAGAATATTACCGGCTTCTATACCAAGTTTGGCGACGGAGCCTGTGACTTAGCGCCCCTATTTGGGCTGAGTAAACGCCAGGTGCGGCAGTTAGCGGCAACCATGGGAGCGCCAGATTCATTGGTGCACAAAACACCCACTGCCGATCTTGAGTGCCTCAGCCCACAAAAAGAAGACGAGCAGGTGCTGGGAATGTCCTATGAGGATATTGATAATTTTCTCGAGGGCAAAGAAGTCTCCGATGATGTATCTGAACGCCTTATGGGTATCTACCTTAAAACTCAACACAAACGCCTACCCATAGCCACTGTCTACGATTAAAGCCTGTGCGATCCCCGCGCGGTTTTCAGCAAACTGTTCGGGTTCGGTCTATTCTTTCTAGGTTGAAGCTAAGCAATTTTTAGTTTTTTTAACTGAGTAATTGCTCACTAAAAAACCAGCAAGGATGGTACCTAAGGCATGACGCCACCCGTCAGTATTGAGCGCTGCTCAATCGACAGCAATCAGAGCAATAACCCCAGACTACTGCGTATCTATGCTGGATACCGCCTTTGTCTCTCAGTACTTTTTGTGGCTCTCATTGAGCTTCAACTACTTGGCAACTATCTGAGTCAGCATAATCATAGGCTTTTCAGCATAGCCATGATTGGCTATTTCCTGACTAATCTTTTGGCTATGGCTCTCTTGTATCGCCGCCGCTGGCATCCCAGTGAAACAGTAGTTTTTGCCATGCTGCTGGTTGATACACTAGCTATTACACTACTGATCCATGCCTCAGGCGACCGCGATAGCGCGCTAAGTTATCTGTTAATGGTGACAGTTGCTGCTTCCGGTGTTTTGCAACGCAGCATCTTGGCACTGGCGCTTGCAGCTATTGCGAGTTTTATTCTTATTTCTGGCGCGCTGGCCTCTCTCCTCTCCGGCAGTGGCAGTCAAACGGCGGTTATTAATAGCGGCATTTTCGGCACACTGTTATTTGCTACCGCTATGGTGTTTATTTTTTTAGCCAAGCGTCTAAGTTTAGCTCAGCAACTGGCAATTACAGAGTCGCGGATTGCACTGCAATTGCAGCGTCTAAATGATCTAGTGATCAACAAGATGCGAACCGGCATCATAGTCTTTGACGAAAACTATCGCATCGAGCAGTTGAACGAGCGAGCCTCAATGCTACTGGGGCAGATTGCTGAAGAGAGATTGCTTTCTAGGGATGACAATCTGAATAAAATCCCAGAGCTGGTGGCCTATCATCGGGAATGGCTCGCCAACCCTAGATTGCAACAACCCAGCTACCATGCTCCGCTTTCAAATATACCCATACAGGTCAGTTTTAGTGATGTGATAGGTGAAACCCAACACGACTATATTTTATTTCTAGAAGATGCCAGAACCATTGCCCAGCATGCCCAACAGCTCAAAAACAATAGCCTTGGCAAACTCACTGCCAGCATAGCTCACGAGATACGCAACCCTTTGGGCGCTATCAGCCATGCCGCACAGCTACTCAATGAATCTAGCTTAAATGGTCAACAGCAGCATTTAGTGGATGTGATTCTGCGACATGGCAAGCGTGTTAATCAGCTAGTACAAAATGTGCTGCAGCTATCTCGCCAGAAGACTCCAAAAATCGAAATTGTCGATATCAATCAGCATTGCCTTAACAGTAAGGTTTATATTGAGGAGTCTGGGGAGTTCAGTCAGCCAGTGATTGAACTCGATGCTAATAAGGCCCCCTTAGAAGCGCCCTTCGACCCCAGTCAGTTGCAGCAAGTAATTACTAATTTATTAACTAATGCCCTCCATCATTCTCAGAACAAAATTGGCTTACCCTGGGCGCCAGAGCAAAGAAGCCCAGAATCAGAGTTGCGACGGCGATCAGAAATATACTTAGTGTTTTATTTTTATTCATTGGATATCTCAGCTTTTCCTAAACCCTTTCACTTACAGTGGATAAATTTAAGGCGAAAAAAAAGGCTTTTCTCAAAGCCTTTTTAAACTCAACCTGCCACTATTCTGTAGCAGCGATTGCATTTTGCCCCTGGAGTTGCGGCTTTAGGCTCGCATAGGGATTTTGGTCCTGAATCGCACTTGGGTGCACCACAGAGATAGTAATCTGACTGCTGCTCTCTCCACCAAATAATCCGGGCTGCGCTGTTTTGAGAATTTCAATAGTCGCGTAACGGCCGTCTTTGGTGTAGGTCAAAACAATTTCTTCTGCAACAGTCGAAGAGATCAATGACCATCCAGTACCCAGAGTAGAGTCGCTGTAGAAAATAAGGTTGGACGCCGGACTAACTGGTGAGTCCAGCACAATACGACCAGCAATACCTGTACCCGTACCCAGAATAACTGTTGGTACCTTCTGGATTTGAGCATCATCTGGTAGCGGCATATCGGCCAGCAGATAATTAATTATTTTACGTGACTCGTCTTGGTATGAATCTGCGGTTTGGAACATGTTGCAACCGGTCAACACAAGCGAAAGTAAAAAAACACTGGATATTGTGGTTATTTTTTTCATAGTAATCCCCTCTTATGGGCAGAGATTAACATAGATATTTATAGGTTTATATAGTTTAGAAACCGATCTTATATATAAATAATGAACGCCAAGACGATGGCCTCGGGGACCCTATTATGGAGAATGCCAGCAGGTTAAATAAGCAAGCGACAGAGGCTGCCCGCGTCTATTCAAGACAGATTGCTTGGCGTGGTCTTAGGTAAGTCAAGGCAAAGCCTTAGACATAAACTCTGAGCAGGAAAACCAAGCGATTTAAGACTACTATTAAAGGGCTCAGCAACTAAAGAGCTCAGCAACTTCATTCGCAACACAACATATTGATACTGGAAGTCAGGCTACAAAAAGGACGCTAGGATGCTCCAACCTATAATAATTGCAGGGGGCTCGGGCACTCGCCTTTGGCCTCTATCCAGAAAAAGCTACTCCAAACAGTTTCTACCCCTAGTCGGCACGCAAAGTATGCTGCAGGCTACCATTGCGCGGTTGGAAGCTCTCAGTTGCTTGCCACCGATTGTTGTCTGCAATGAGGAGCATAGGTTTATTGCTGCCGAGCAACTCAGGGAAATGGCTATTGAGCAGCAAGCGATTATTTTAGAGCCATGCGCGCTAAACACCGCCCCGGCGGTCTGCTTAGCAGCTCTGCTCGCCAATGAAACAAACGCCAAAGACAACCTATTAATACTTCCTGCTGACCATCATATGGGTAAACCAGAGGACTTTTGTGCCGGCGTTAAGCGATCGGAACTGGATGCTGATGCAGGTAATCTTATAACCTTTGGCATAACTCCCAGCGAGCCTGCAACGGGCTATGGCTACATTAAGGCAAGGATCGATTCTAGCCTGCCTACAGATATTCACGAATTTATTGAAAAGCCCTGCTACGCAGATGCGGTGAATTTTGTAGCCAGCGCGAACTATCTTTGGAATAGCGGTATCTTCCTCTGCTCCAGCGACACCTACCTATCTGAGTTGGAAAAACATAGGCCTGAAATCTTTTCTGCCTGTGTCTCTGCTTGGCAAAAACGTAGGATTTACGGGGATTTTACTAGGCCAGATAACTCAGAATTTATGCGCTGTCCGGCGGAGTCAATTGACTATGCCATTATGGAGCACACTGATTGCGCAAAGGTTACCGCTATTGACCCAGATTGGAACGATCTCGGTAGCTGGTCTTCGCTGCATGAGCTGTTGCCCAAGACTAGCCAGGGCAATGTGCACTCAGGAGATGTGCTGAGCGTAGATAGCGCTAATAACTATATCCACAGTGGCCACAGACTAGTCACTGCACTTGGAATAAATGATTTAGTGATTGTGGATACTAAAGACGCCTTACTAGTGGCCCATAAAGATAAGGCACAGGAAATTAAGTCGATTGTCGAGCAACTGGATAGCCAGCAGCGCCCAGAGAGCATCCACCATAGAGAAGTCTTCAGGCCCTGGGGGAAATACGATGCAATGGATAGCGCCGAAAGGTTCCAGGTTAAACGCATCACGGTAAAACCAATGGCCAAGCTATCCGTACAAATGCACCATCATAGAGCCGAACACTGGGTTGTGGTAAAGGGCACTGCCAAAGTAACTATCGATGGCGTGGAGTCTCTGGTCAGTGAAAATGAATCAGTGTACATCCCGATTGGCGCGGTTCATGCACTGGAGAATCCCGGCAAAATTGCTATAGAACTAATAGAGATTCAGACCGGAAGTTATTTGGGAGAGGATGACATTGTGCGCCTCGAAGACCGCTACGGCCGAACCTAGCCTGTAGATTTTGCTTCTCGAGATGCTCTGCGCCTGTCGTTTTATTCCACAAAGCACCCTGTGCGCTTATTTTGGTCCAGTATCTAAATCGAGCCCTGCAGCACTGGCACGCAATCGCCAAAGTTCGCGCGCACGCTCCTGCATATCGATATGTCTATCAGACTCATCGACAATTTCCATACCTAACATGGTTTCTACCAGGTCTTCCATGGTAGCAAGCCCCAGCGGATCTCCATATTCGTTGATGACTAGGCAAATAGGTACCCGCTCCCGCACCATGGCCTGCATCAGATCTGGTAACGGCTTGCTTTCTAGAACACTCAACAGGTCGCGCCGCAGTGCAGACAACGGAGTGTCTGACTTACCCTCAGCAGCAGCTTGGTAGATATCGTCTTTTCGGACAAAGCCAACAATATCGTCATTATCACCCTGATAAATTGGAATCCTTGAGAATTTAAGTGACGGCTCTGTTGGCAGGATCTCTGTGACAAGCATCTCGGCAGGCAAGGTAGCCATCACCGTGCGCGGCGTCATCACATCCTTTACCACCAGACCACGAAAAGCTAACAGGGTACTTATCGCGCGCGCCTCAGCGGCATCAATAACTCCTTCACGGCGACCCATGGTAGCCAAGGTATGAAAATCGTCTCTGGATAGGGTTGGCCCCTCAGTGCTTGGCGCCAACCAACCGGTAAGACTTTTTGCCCCTACCACCAAGGGATACATTGACCACTGTACCCAGCGCAAAATATATCCGCTGGCAGGTGCTAACTGCTGCCAATAACGTGCCCCTAAGGTCTTGGGAATAATTTCTGAGAACACCAGTATCAAGAGAGTCAAAACAGCGGATATCACACCAAAATAAATTTCGCCAAATAGCTTTGTCGCCTGAGCTCCGGCGCCAGCAGCACCCACAGTATGAGCAATCGTATTAAGCGACAATATAGCGGCCAGAGGCCTATCGATGTCCTCTTTGAACCCTCTCCATAGCGCGCCAAGTTTTGGCTTGCGAGCTTCAAGGCTCGCCAGGTAAGTCGGCGTCAAAGAGAGAAGCGTCGCCTCAAGCAACGAACAGAGAAAAGAAAACCCTAGGGCTAGGCCCACATACAGAGCTAATAACACCATACTTGAACCTCTTAGGAACCACTGCCTGTGATTTTTGTATGAATTATAGAATTAAGTATCTGCTATAAACTCAGCAGGTTCAAATAGCCATCAAGAGGTTGCTGTGAAAGGAGTAGACCAACATAGAAGGATAACTTGGTACGACCGAGTGGATTCGAACCACCGACCCCCACCATGTCAAGGTGGTGCTCTAACCAACTGAGCTACGGTCGTATACCTCTGTTATCTTTGCCTGGCACAGATCCTGTTATAGATGCGCGCCGCGGGCGGCCATTCTACACAAGCAGTGCTGAACTGCCAACCGTTAAAATCGCCCATTCAGGTCGTGGCTGTTACCAGCTCTATGCAAATTAGAATGCGCTACAGGCTTGAACATCCCTGCCTTTACTAGAAACCTAGTCGCAGCCAAGATGCAGGCAGATCTGAGCCGTATTGCAGAGCTTAAAATCCATGAACAAGCTAACTACTGACCCTGTAATCTGCATAAAATTAAGACTGGAGCCCCGCGGAAGATAGCCGGTTTTTTCTGCCGATCCCGAAATATTGAATACCCTGCTCTTCCAACCTGAGAGAGTCGTATAGGTTGCGCCCATCAAAGATTACCGGATAACTTAGGGTCTCTTTGATACGGGTAAAGTCAGGCGACCAAAATGGCTTCCACTCAGTACAGATCACTAGGATATCAGCTCCTTGGAGCGCAGCTTCTTTGGTGCCACAGAGTAGTAGACCATCCTGTTCGCCATAAATCGTCTGAGTGGCTTCCATTGCATGGGGGTCGTAGGCATTTACCTTAGCACCAGATTCCCAGAGCGCTTCCATCAAATTCCTACTGGGGGCTTCTCGCATATCGTCAGTGCCGGGCTTGAAGGCCAACCCCCATAGGGCAATAGTTTTCCCCTCTAATTCCCCATCAAAGTAATCACTAATTTTTTTAAACAGTAGATTCTTTTGCGCATCATTAACACGGCTAACGGCACTGAGTAATCTAGGCTGGTACCCCGCACTGATAGCCGTGGCCTCCATGGCTCGCAGATCTTTGGGGAAACAGGAACCACCAAAACCACATCCTGGGTAAATAAAGCTGTAACCTATGCGTGGGTCAGAGCCAATACCTGCGCGCACCTGCTCAATATCTGCGCCCACCAGATCGGCAATATTGGCAATTTCATTAATAAAACTGATTTTAGTCGCCAGCAGAGAATTAGCCGCATATTTTGTTAGCTCAGCCGAGCGTAAATCCATAAATATCAACTTGTCGCGTTGGCGGTTATAAGGGACGTAGAGCTCCTGCATCATCGCCTTAACTTTTTCGCTGTCAGTACCCACTACTATACGATCGGGCCTTGTGAAATCAGCAATGGCTGCGCCCTCTTTTAGAAACTCCGGATTAGAGGCGATACCGAATTGATGGTCTACCCCACGGCAATCTAACGCCTGCTGCAACCTTTGGCTGACTTTATCCGCTGTACCCACAGGTACCGTAGATTTATTGACCACTACTTGGTAGCTGTCCATATGTTGGCCAATGGTATCCGCCACCTGCAACACGTATTGCAGATCTGCCGAGCCATCTTCATCTGGCGGCGTGCCCACAGCAATAAAGATCATTTCAGCATGCTTGACTGCCTTGGCGGCATCGGTAGTAAACTGCAGCGAGCCATCGTCGAGAGCCTGAGTGATGTAGCTCTCAAGGCCTGGCTCATAAATTGGAATCTGGCCCTGCATCAAGACGTCAACCTTATCTTGATCTATGTCCACACAGATAACCTGATTACCCACATTAGCAAAGCAGGCACCTGTCACCAGACCTACGTACCCACTCCCGAAAATCGTAATTCGCAATCTAATCCCTAAACGCTACACAGTTGCCTTTTCAGTATAGCAGCAGTTTTCAAGCCTCCGCGGTCGAGCGAACCTCGCACAAAATCTTGAACAGGTCTTTTTCAGATAAAGGGGCGGGAGGTGACGTGAGC
>JABJEX010000020.1 GCA_018663035.1 Porticoccaceae bacterium | reverse complement strand
CCAGCAATGTTTTGGCGGTACGCCGGATTGTGTTGCTGTCATCAATGACGAGCACTTTAAGGCCCTGAACATCCATTTTTTGTCACCACTCTTAAAACCACTTAACGTCTTAAGTACCGCCAATATCACTCAAGTTGTGGAATTTTAAACGCAGTTGTAATGTATAATCTACAACCCTTTATTTTTACTAACATTTTTGCTCGCTAGCTCACAGATTTTATTGGCGTTTAACATGTAGCTAATTGCCATAGATAGTTATAGTGCAAAAATCATCACAAGGCTGTCATTTATGGGCAAATCTCTTGGGGTCGTCATGGACCCAATTCACGCCATCAACTTCAATAAGGACACCACGCTCTCTCTGCTACTTGCAGCGCAGGATCAGGGTTACAAGCTGTTCTATATGGAGCAAAGTCATCTGTTTTTAGAGAATGGCAATCCGCGGGCAGAAATGCGCCCCCTGAGCGTTTTTGATAATCCGGAAAAATGGTATGAATTAGGCGGCGCGAGCTCGGTCCCCCTGGAGGAGCTCGATGTGGTGCTGATGCGCAAGGACCCACCCTTTGATGCAGAGTTTATCTATTCCACCTACATTCTGGAAGCTGCGGAAAGGCGAGGTACACTAATTGTAAACAAGCCACAGAGCCTACGTGACTGTAACGAAAAGGTTTTCGCTACTCAGTTTCCTCAATGCGTTCCACCATTAATGGTAAGTCGTGATCAGAAACGTCTGAAAAACTTTATCGCCGAGCATGGCGATGTAGTGGTTAAGCCTCTGGATGGAATGGGTGGAACCTCTATATTTCGAATACAGCAGGGCGATCAAAACCTCAATGTTATCCTCGAAACGCTCACCAGCTTCGGTGAAGAAACCATAATGGCGCAGAAGTATCTTCCGGAGATCAAAAGCGGTGACAAGCGAATTCTATTAGTAGATGGGAAGGTTGTGCCTTATGCTTTGGCGCGCATCCCAGCCTCCGGAGAGTTCCGCGGCAACCTCGCCGCGGGTGGTCAGGGGCTGGTGCAACCCCTAAGTGATCGAGATCATTGGATAGCGGAGCAGGTAGCCCCCACCCTAATAGAGAAAGGGCTGCTTTTTGTCGGCTTAGATGTGATTGGCGATTACCTGACCGAGATTAATGTCACCAGCCCTACCTGTGTCCGAGAAATTGACAATGCTCAGGACATCGGGATCGCACAGTTATTAATCGATGCCATTAACGCGCGCCTCAATAACCCCTGATTCTGTACCTGAAACCTTATGGAAAAGCTAATAGATAGTGCATGGAACAAAAGTAATGATCGCCTCAAAGGGTCTTTCTCTGCGGCTTTAGGATTACATTTAGCTTTGCTACTGGGCCTTAGTTTTGTGCTGGCACCGGGCTCGGCACCAGAAAGCTCTTTAGAGGTGACGCTAGCCATCAATACTCAGCAGACTGAGTCAGATAAACCCAGATTTATTGCCCAGTCTGATCAGAGTGGAAAGGACGCAGAGCAGCTGAGCCCAGACTCTGCCGAACTGTTACTTGAAAACCAGTTAACCAGCGATAATCAAGCTGATGAGGAGCTGCACACTGAGCAACATTGGCTGGGGCAATCAGAGCAGGCTATGCGCGCCAAACTCAACCATCTGCAACAGTCGTACCAGCGCTTACCCAAGATATCGCGGATGACGGCTGTGTCTGCTAAGTCGGCACCAGAAGCCGCTTACATGTATTACTTTGAGCAGACAATCGAAACCATCGGCAATCTCAATTATCCCAAAGAAGCTCGAGATACTAAGCTCGCCGGCAAAGTGCAGCTAATTGTAGTGGTGCTGCCAACTGGAGTAGTAAAACAGGTGTCTATTTCCAGCAGCTCTGGCTCTAAGATTCTCGATCAAGCTGCAGTGCGCTCAGTACAGCTTGCCTCCCCCTTTCGGGAATTTCCTGAGGAGCTCAGAGATCGGGACGAGATACATATTATCCGCACCTGGCAATATCAGGCAGATAATCGCTTAACAACAAGGTGACATTTAGCTCGCACCCCGTCGACAGCCCTTGAGTTTAGTCACTGAAACCCTCATATTGAGTCCCATGAGCGACACAGCAAAAAAAACCATCTCCAGTCTAAAAAATTATTTTTTATTGGCTATGCCTCGCATGAGCGACCCGAACTTTTCTCAATCAGTGGTCTATCTCTGCGAGCACGGTGTTGACGGTGCCATGGGGCTGATTATCAACCATCAACTAGATATCTCTGTCAAAGCTATTTTTGAGCAGCTAGACCTAGAATATGAAGATAAATATGCCGATTCATTAATCTTTGATGGCGGGCCCGTGCAGCGTGATCGAGGCTTTATTCTTCACAAGAGCTGTGAGCGAAAGTGGGAGTCCACCCTGGCCATTTCCGACGATATCAGTCTCACCGCGTCCAAAGATATTCTCAGCGATATAGCGCTGGGCAATGGTCCTGAAGAATCCCTGATTACCCTGGGTTACTCAAGTTGGGAACCTGGACAGTTGGAAAAGGAGTTAAGCCAAAATAGCTGGCTAACTATTCCGGCAAATTCTGCGATTATTTTTAACACCGATTGCGCTAACCGCGCTGGAGCGGCAGCCTCCTCCATTGGCGTGGATATTGATATGCTTGCCCTTGATGCCGGTCATGCCTGAATCCACTGCACATCAGACAGTGCTCTGCTTCGATTTTGGCCTCAAACAAATCGGTGTAGCCTACGGCCAAACACTAACTGGGACGGCGCAAGGTCTGGCTATTTTCAAAGCTAGCGATGGCGTGCCTGACTGGTCAAAAGTTGGCGGGCTGCTCGAGGAGTGGAAACCAGACCTAGTGCTGGTGGGCCTGCCGCTGAATATGGATGATTCCGAAAGCGATCTCAGCCAACGCGCCCGCCGCTTTGCGCGCAGACTGCAGGGCCGGTTTAATATTGTGGTGGCTATGGTTGATGAGCGACTCACCAGCCGCGAGGCCAAATCAATGTTGCGCGAACAGCAGAGGGACAGTCGTCGCCAGGGCAAGCTGTCAGACCTAACCAAGATTGATCACCTCGCTGCAGCACTTATATTGCAAAGCTGGCTTGAACATCCTGATCTTGGTACGCCGCCCTAAGCAGCCTGATTTTACCAGCGCAACTTCTCTGAGGACTCATCCTCAATGGTTAAATTATCTATACTCCTCGCTGATTGACTTTGCTGATCGTCTGACTGCATTTTTATCATTAGTCTAAGATCATTTTTCGAATCTGCATGGGCAATCGCGTTTTCATAGCTTATCTCACCGTCGGTATAGAGTTCGAATAAGGCTTTATCGAATGTCTGCATGCCGTGCTCTGTAGAGCTACACATGATTTCTTTGATTTTGTGTACCTGGCCCTTGCGAATAGTGTCTGCCACCAATGGTGTATTGAGTAAAATTTCTATGGCCGCACGACGGCTCTTGCCATCAACTGTTGGAACCAATTGCTGGGCCACGATACCGCGTAGATTGAGGGACAAATCCATCCACAATTGGCTGTGGCGGTCAGCTTCAAAGAAGTGGTTGATGCGGTCTAGAGCCTGATTGGCATTGTTAGCATGTAAAGTCGCCAGCACGAGGTGCCCAGTCTCGGCAAAGGTTATGGCATGCTGCATGGTTTCTCTGGTGCGTATCTCACCAATAAGAATGACATTGGGAGCCTGACGCAGAGTATTTTTCAAAGCCACTTCAAATGAGTCTGTGTCGACGCCCACTTCCCGCTGCGTGATAATACAGCCCTGATGTTCATGGATGAATTCGATGGGGTCTTCGATAGACACTATATGACCCCGGCTGGTTTTGTTGCGATGCCCTATCAGGGCTGCCAATGAAGTCGATTTACCAGTGCCTGTGGCCCCCACAAAAATAACAATACCACGACGATTCATGACCAATTCTTTAAGCACCGGTGGTAACAATAGCGCCTCTGGAGTGGGTATCTGTGTCTCTATACGCCGCAGAACAATACCTATCTCACCCCTCTGATAAAAAGCACTGGCTCGAAAGCGTCCTGACTGCTCGCTGATAACAGCAAAATTAAGTTCTTTTTTTTGGTGAAACTCCAACTGTTGCTCTTCTGACATTATGCTTAATACCAACTCTTCACAGCGCTTCTGACTAAGCCTGGCTTCGCTAATCGGCACTACAGATCCATTTAATTTGATGCAGGGCGGCAAACCAACCGTCAAAAATAAATCCGACGCCTTTTGCTCAGCCATAGTTTTTACTAATTGCTCAAAGGTATCTGTAACTGCCATAGTTACCTCTACTAGCTGGTTCTAAAAATTTTCCGGTAATTTCGCTTTTTCCTTAGCGATCTCAGTACTGATAAACCGCTGATCAACAAGGTGATGCAAACATTGGTCCAGCGTTTGCATCCCCATGGCTCCGCCAGTTTGGATTGCCGAGTACATTTGGGCCACCTTGTCCTCACGAATCAGGTTGCGAATAGCCGGTGTACCAATCAATATCTCGTGGGCAGCGATACGTCCACCACCAATTTTTTTAGCAGGCTTTGTGAAATTACTGCCTGCAGGGACTCCGACAGCATTGAACGAACCATAGGTTTTTCTCCAGCGGGAAAAACATCCACTACTCGGTCTATGGTTTTCGCAGCTGAGGTGGTGTGCACAGTACCAAAGACTAGATGACCGGTCTCTGCGGCAGTCAAGGCTAGACGAATAGTCTCTAAATCGCGCAGCTCTCCCACCAGTATTACGTCCGGATCTTCGCGCAGTGCCGAACGCAAAGCCTCATCAAAGCCCATGGTGTCACGATGAACTTCGCGCTGATTAATCAGACATTTTTTACTCTGATGAACAAACTCAATAGGATCTTCAATGGTAAGAATATGGTCGTAACGGTTCTCATTGATATAGTCGACCATGGCCGCCAATGTGGTTGACTTACCTGAGCCTGTTGGGCCTGTTACCAACACCAGTCCACGAGGCATCAAAGATATTTTCCTGAATATGTCCCCCATCCCAAGCTGCTCGAGTGTGAGAACTTTGGAGGGAATGGTTCTAAAGACTGCCGCAGCACCGCGGTTTTGATTGAACACATTGACCCGAAACCGGGCTATTCCAGGAACATCAAATGAGAAGTCAGTTTCTAGAAGTTCTTCATAATCCCTTCTCTGCTTGTCATTCATTATTTCGTAGATCAAACTATGGACCTGTCGGTGCTCCATAGCCGGAAGATTGATACGACGTACATTGCCATCGATTCTGATAATAGGAGGAAGGCCAGCAGAAATATGTAGATCTAAAGCGCCCTCTTTTGCGCTAAAAGCTAATAATTCGGTGATATCCATTTTGTATCTCGCTTATTCCTTTAAGAGCCTGCAACTGCCGGTGCGCGCCACCACCGATTGTTTGCAATGGGGCAAAAAACTACATCTAATGCCGTAAGACTATGCCAAATATTGATAACAACATTACCCATGTGCAGAGACGCCTGCAACAGGCGGCCCGTGATGCAGGCCGCAATCCTGAGGACGTCCTATTGCTAGCAGTGAGCAAGACGAGAAGCAGTCCACAGCTAGCTGAAGCTATTAAATCCGGCATAACCAGCTTTGGAGAAAACTATCTTCAAGAGGCCGCACCCAAAATTTCCGAGCTTCAGAAGCACAGGCTGGACTGGCATTTTATTGGGCCTTTGCAGTCCAACAAAACTAGGCAGGTTGCCGAGCTTTTCAGTTGGGTCCATACCGTAGACCGTTTGAAAATCGCCCAACGCCTGAGTGATCAACGCCCAAAAAATCTGGCTCCACTTAATATCTGCCTGCAGATCAATATTGATCAGGAGTCGAGCAAGTCTGGTTTTACTGCTGAGCAGGCTGCCGAAGCCGCTCTTGCTATAGCCAAACTACCCCATTTGACACTACGTGGGCTGATGGCCATTCCCAAAGCCCGGCAAGATATTGCCGGGCAGCGCGTAGCCTTTACAAAGCTACGCAACCTCCTTGATGAGCTGAATAGTCTGCTGGACAAATCTCAGAAACTGGATACCCTCTCTATGGGTATGTCTGATGACTTAGAGGCAGCAATTCTTGAGGGCGCAACTATTGTTAGAGTGGGCACTGATATTTTCGGCCCGCGACACTAAGACACTCAACAAATTATAAAAGGTGTGTAAACGGACATGAGCTCAATCGCATTTATTGGCGGCGGCAATATGGCCTCCTGCATCATCGGCGGCATGATAACTAACGGATTTAGCCCCGATCAGATACTAGTGGGCACCCCGAGTGCTGGCACTAGGCAAAAATTGGAGTCCACCTATGGTGT
Source organism: Porticoccaceae bacterium (assembly GCA_018663035.1). Taxonomy (GTDB): domain Bacteria; phylum Pseudomonadota; class Gammaproteobacteria; order Pseudomonadales; family Porticoccaceae; genus HTCC2207. Next base: position 46,056 of record JABJEX010000020.1, on the reverse strand, counting down.
GACTACCTTCGCCGATAACCACGCAGCCGCAGCTAGTGCTGACCTTGTTGTGCTCGCGGTGAAACCGCAGATGATGCACGCAGTAGTGGCAGATCTGGCTCCGGCACTGGGTCATAGACCCATTGTTATTTCAGTGGCAGCAGGTGTTCCGGTGGCGGCACTGAGCAACTGGCTTGCTGAGGGTATGTCTATTGTCCGAGCTATGCCAAACACACCCTCGATGCTCGAGTCAGGCGCTACCGGCCTATTTACCAACCAAACACTCAGTGATGCCAATCAGCAACTCGTAAATAGTATCTTTCAAGCTGTAGGCTATACCTGCTGGGTAGATGACGAAGCCCTGATTGACGCGGTAATTGCCGTTTCTGGCAGCGGGCCCGCCTATTTTTATTTGGTGATGGAAATTATGCAAAAGATTGGAGAGGAACTGGGCCTGCCCTCAAAAACCGCTCAGGAACTCTGCCAACAAACTGCATTGGGGGCGGCGCGGATGGCTACAGAGACTGGCATACCGCCCTGCCAACTGCGCGCTCAGGTGACCTCACCTGGCGGCACTACCCACGCGGCAATTAGCTGCTTTCAAGAACAGGGGCTGGAGGCTATATTCCGCCAAGCAATGAACAGCGCTGTTGGCCGCGCCCAAGAAATGTCTAAGGATTATTCCTCATGAGTGAATCTGTGTTTTTTATTCTCCGAGCAGCCATTGATGTCTATGCCTCGCTGCTGCTAATCAGGCTTTTGTTGCAGTGGGTTGGCGCCGACTTTTACAATCCGATATCCCAAACCATTTTTAAAATAAGTGCTCCGGCTGTGGGGCCTTTGCAGAAAATACTACCCACCTTAGGGTCCTTTAATTTAGGGGCTCTGGCCGCAGCAATACTGGTTAAGTGGTCTTTCTATCTACTGATGATGTCGCTGGGTGCGGTGGCTGCTTCTGAAATTTTCGTCTACCTATTAGTGGCCATTTTTGGCCTGCTTAGTTCGCTAATCGAAATTTACTTTTGGGGTATCTTTATTATTGTGGTGTCGAGTTGGTTTGGCGCCACACAGCACCCGACAGTGGCTTTGGTCTCTCAGATTATCGATCCCTATATGCAGCCTTTCAGAAATTTTATACCGCCTATAGGCATGATTGATTTATCCCCCATGGCCGCGCTTATGACACTGATCATTATTCGCTCCAATCTGCTACCAGCTTTGAGTAGGCTCATTCAGCCTCTACTGGGCTAGCGGGATATAACGCGACAAGCTGCTGACCATCAGATACTGAGCAGCAGCTTGCAGCGCATCACCTAGTTAAGGGGCAGGGTCCGGGTATTGGTTGTGGATAGCTTCGATTTCTGCCAAGACTTCTTTCGACAGCACCACCTCAACTGCGGCGATATTCTCCTCGAGTTGCTGCATATTGGTAGCGCCTATCAAGCAGCTAGTCACGAAGGGCTGCTGACAGACAAAGGCTAGGGACATCTGTGCCAACGTCATACCATGCTTGTCCGCTATTGCCATATAAGCCTCGGTGGCTGCTTCGGATTGCACACTACCGTAGCGAGCAAATCGCTCAAATAGCTCTAATCTGGAGCCAGCGGGCTTCTGACCACCAATATACTTCCCACTCAAAACTCCAAACGCCATAGGCGAGTAGGCCAATAGACCTACTTGCTCGCGAATGGCCATTTCTGCCAATCCGGATTCAAACTGACGACTTAGCAAATTGTAAACGTTCTGAATGCTCACCACCTTGGCCAGACCGCGCTCAGACGCTAGGCGCAGATATTCCATCAATCCCCAGGGCGCTTCATTTGAGATGCCCACATGCTTTACCAGACCCTCGTCTACCAGCTCCGACAGCGCGTCTAAGGTCTCTTCGATGGCAATACCATCAGCAGACGGATAGTGTACATAACCTCTCACACCAAAAAAGTTGGTCGCCCGTTCTGGCCAGTGGACCTGATAAAGATCGACATAGTCAGTTTGCAGGCGCTCTAATGAACCCTCTATTGCTCGACGAATATGGTCACGATTGAGGCGCGACCCGCCACGAATGTGATTCCAGTCAGGTCTGGTGTCTGCCCGCCCTACTACCTTAGTTGCCAGTGTCACCTCCGATCGTTTGACGGTCTGGGCCAACCAATGGCCAATATATTGCTCTGTCGCTCCTGCAGTTTCTGCCCGCGGTGGTACAGGGTACATTTCAGCTGCGTCAAAAAAATTTACGCCCTTTGAAAGCGCGTAGTCCATCTGTTCACAGGCCTGCTCGAGAGAATTTTGTTCGCCCCACGTCATGGTACCTAGACCGATTAAAGGCACATCTATATCAGTATTTCCTAACTTTCTGTATTGCATACCCCACTCCTTCACAATGGTTTAGCGCACCTCTCTGACAGGTGCCTGTTTTACTGTGCTAGGAAGTCTAACCGCAATTACAGAATCATAGCCAATTGACTATGGACAATTAGTCAAATAAAAAACACTCATCATTATGTTGCGTTAGCTGGGACGCCCTCTTAGACTTAGCAGGAATCTGCCACTTCGAAATCCTATGTTGCCCGACCATTTGCCAGACCATTCTGTGGGTGTAGTCACCAGCCAAACTGTAACCATTGAGCAGCCGTTAAAACTCGCCTGTGGCGTGGTATTGCCCACCCATGAACTGGTTTACGAGACCTATGGTGAGCTCAATGGCGAGCGCAATAATGCCGTTTTAATCTGTCATGCTTTGAGCGGGGACCATCATGCCGCCGGCTATTACGAGACCGAGGACAGGCCTGGCTGGTGGGACCACTACATTGGCCCTGGCAAGCCAATTGACACTAATCATTTCTTTGTTGTCTGTCTCAATAATATTGGCAGCTGCTTTGGCAGTACCGGTCCAATGTCAATCAATGCTGAAACAGGAGAACCCTGGGGCGCGAGCTTTCCCTCACTGCGCGCAAGAGACTGGGTAGAGTCACAAAAACTATTAATGGAGTATCTCAGTATTGAATGCTGGGCAGCGGTAATTGGTGGCAGCCTGGGAGGCATGCAGGCCATGCGCTGGTCTTTGGAGCATCCAAATAAGCTGCTTAATGCGGTGGTCATCGCCTCCTCAATGAAGCTTACCGCACAGAATATTGCGTTTAATGAAATTGCTCGACGGGCGATTAAGTCCGATCCCGATTTTTGTAATGGTAGCTATCTACAGGAACAAAAGGCTCCACTTCGGGGCCTGGCACTAGCGCGTATGATTGGCCATGTCACCTACCTGTCCGATGAACTGATGGGACAGAAATTTGGTCGTGAGCTGCGCATCGGTGATCTAGTAGACCGCAACGCAGATCCAGTAGAGTTTCAGGTTGAGAGCTATCTTAACTATCAGGGCGACAAATTTTCGGATAGCTTCGATGCAAATTCATATATTTTAATCACCAAAATGCTCGACTATTTTGACCTATCGAGAGAGTACGACAATGATCCTGTAGCAGCCTTTAAGCAGGCTAGATGTAATTTCCTGGTGATGTCTTTTAGCTCTGACTGGCGCTTTGCGCCACAACGCTCCCGTGAAATTACCGATGCGCTGTTAGCCGCCGGCAAGTCGGTCTCCTACGTCGAAATTGAGTCCGACAAAGGTCATGATGCCTTTTTGCTTCCCAATGACCGCTACGAGCAAGCCCTCAAGAACTACCTGGCACGAGTAGCCCAGCAGCTGACAGGTGATGCACGATGAGCCAAGATTACAACTTTATTAGTGACTGGGTAAAACCCCAATCAAAGGTCCTAGATCTCGGCTGCGGCGATGGTTCGCTACTGGCAGATTTACAGCGTCAACGAGGTATCTTGGGTTATGGCCTAGAAATTGATCCCCAGTCTATAAACCAATGTATTAGTAAAGGTATTAATGTCATCGAGCAGGACCTTAACAAAGGTCTGACAAATTTCGCTGATGATAGCTTTGATACCGTAGTGATGACACAGGCCCTGCAGGCGATGCGCTACCCACATCTAGTGCTTGATGAGATGCTGCGTATTGGTCAGCAATGCATTATTACTTTTCCAAACTTTGGATACTGGCGTACTCGAGCTTATCTAAATTTCCGCGGCCGTATGCCGGTGACAAAGCAGCTGGCGTATCAATGGTACGACACGCCCAATATTCACTTTTTTACGTATAAAGATTTTGAAAGCCTGTGTTATGAACGGCAGATAGAGGTTGTCCATCGCGAATGTCTCGCGGAGAGCTTTGTCGATCGAAAGCTCAAAGCTATCTGGCCTAATTTATTCACCCAAACTGCTGTCTATCATCTCAGCCGATAACGCTCTCACCATAAGAACCTGGAGGCTACACTCGATGAAAACGCTTATTCTTTCCCTGGGGCTGCTGTTAGCAGGAGTCAGCTACGCAGTCGAAGAGCCGCTGTACAAACAGCACGGCGACTACAGCATTTTTTACAGTGCTTTTAATAGCTCTTTTATCGCACCAGATATAGCGGTCGCCAACAATATTGTGCGTGGCAAAGATAAGGGGATTGTTAATATTGCGATGGTCAAAGATCTGGGCAAGGGCGAGGAAGGCGAGGTCACAGGTACCGTCTCAAATATTTTGCAACAGACTCAAACTCTAGAATTTGTGGCTGTGCGCGAACAAAACACAGTTTATTATTTGGCGCCTTTTGAATTTGATAATGAAGACTTTTTAACATTCAAAATTCGCGTGCGCCCCGAGAGTAAAGACGCCAAAACAATCTACCCCTATGAGTTTAAGTTCCAGAAAAAAATGTATCTGGATTAATTTGGGTTACAACAAAACATTGAGAATAACTTTGAGCACTGATCAAAAGCTTGTGTTAGCAAGCGCTAACCCGGGGAAAATAAAAGAGCTGCAACAGATGTTGGGCGGCCTCGGGTTTACCATAGTCCCACAGACTAGCTTGGGTATTCCTGATATCGAGGAGACAGGGCTCAGTTTTGTCGAAAACTCTATTCTTAAAGCTCGTAATGCAGCTTTGCTATCTAAGTTACCCGCGGTAGCGGATGACAGTGGTTTAGAAGTCGATTTTCTTAAAGGAGCGCCTGGTATCTATTCAGCACGCTTTGCGGGGCCGGAGGCAACAGATGCAACTAATCGAGAAAAGCTTCTAACCTTGATGAGAGATGTCCCCGCTGAACAACGTGGCGCGCGCTATCAGACGGTGATTGTTTACATGCGCCACGCAGATGACCCAACACCCTTAATTTGCCAGGGCACCTGGGAAGGCAGCATAGCTTTTGAAGAGAGAGGCGACGGTGGATTTGGTTATGATTCTATTTTTGAGGTTAGCGATACCAACTGTCGAGCAGCAGAACTGGACAAGCAGACAAAAAATAAACTGAGCCATCGCGGTAAAGCTATCGCCAATTTGCTGCTGCAACTTCAGAATCACTAAGCTGTGTTACAACTTCCACCGCTATCGCTGTATGTCCACATCCCATGGTGTGTCCGCAAATGTCCCTACTGTGATTTCAATTCCCATCAAGCTAGTGACAGCATTCCTGAGCAGGACTATGTAAAGGCGCTGATAGAGGATCTTAAAGCAGACCAGTCCTGGAGCCAGGGCCGCAAGTTGCATTCAATTTTTTTTGGTGGTGGCACACCAAGTCTGTTTTCTGGTGCGGCAATTGGCAACATACTAAATGCCGCCGAGCAGCTGATTGGTTTTCAGTCGGATATTGAAATTACACTTGAGGCAAATCCTGGCACCTTTGAGCAGAAAAAATTTGCCGACTTTTATCATGCAGGCGTCAATCGTCTATCCATAGGCGTGCAGAGCTTTGATAATGGTCATCTAAAACGTCTAGGTAGAATCCATGACAGTGATCAGGCGCTTAAAGCGATTTCGGCGGCTCAGGCGGCGGGCATTGACAGCTTTAATATAGATCTTATGCATGGCCTACCGGAACAAACGCTGGATCAGGCGCAGTCTGATATCCAGCTTGCCGTTAATAGTGGCGCTCAGCATATATCCTGGTATCAACTAACCATTGAGCCCAATACTGAATTCTTTTCTCGTCCGCCGCCGCTCCCCAATGATGATCGGCTTGCAGATATACAGCTAATGGGTATGTCACTGTTGTTTGAAAAGGGGTTCGAGCAGTATGAGGTTTCCGCTTTCGCGAAAAATGGCAATAGCGCTAAACACAATATCAACTACTGGCAGTTTGGCGATTACATAGGAATAGGCGCCGGTGCTCACGGCAAAGTCACCATGCCAGAAGAAAACCGAATTATGCGCACCAGCAAAACTCGCCAGCCAGACAAATATCTGGCCCGAAAAGCCTCTTTTATCGCCAATAATTCTGCTATCGCTAACGATCAGATAGCACTGGAGTTTATGATGAATGCGCTGCGGCTAAAGCAGGGGATCCCCAGAGACTACTTTGCACAACGTACCGGCATGGATACAACCCATATCGACAAACAGGTAGCTGAGCTTCAAAAGAAGGGCCTAATGGAATATAGCGACCAGCACTTTGTTACTACTCAACTTGGCTACCAATTTTTGAACAGCGTACTACAAGATTTCTAGCCTCCTAAAGCCCGTCTTCAGGAGACTCGGTTAATTTGTTAAACTGCACCCAGCAGATAACCAGACAGCCATAATGACGATACCCCAAGCTCAACCCACAGCCCCTGAGGAGACCGCAAAACTTTTGCGGCTGGCAACCTACGCCTCAATCTCGGTAGCCCTGATACTGATTGTAGCTAAGTTGGTTGCCTGGGGACTTTCAGATTCTGTTAGCCTTTTGGCGACGCTGATTGATTCAGTGCTGGATGCTCTGGCTTCGCTAATTAATCTCATCGCAGTTCGTCATGCGCTGACCCCGGCAGACAAAGAACATCGCTTTGGTCACGGTAAAGCGGAGGCCCTAGCTGGACTTAGCCAATCAATGTTTATCGCTGGGTCGGCTGGGTTTTTACTGCTCGAGGCTGGGCGCCGACTCATTAATCCAATCGCAGTTGAACAGGCTGCACTGGGTATTAGTGTCATGCTGTTTTCGATAGTAGCCACACTTCTGCTGCTCGCCTTTCAAAGCCATGTTGTCAAGAAAACTAATTCAACCGCGATCAGAGCCGACGCTCTGCACTACCGCACCGATGTCCTAGTTAATGGCAGTGTGATTCTCGCACTCTGGTTGTCTGTGCAGGGCTGGGCTGGCTTTGACGCGTTATTCGCCTGTGCCATTGGTATTTATATCCTTTACAGTGCCTGGGAAATTATTCGAGTTTCCTACGACCATCTTATGGACCGCGAATTGCCCGATGAGCAGCGCGAGCAAATCAAACAGCTAGTGCTGCAACATAAAAGCGCCCGCGGGCTGCATGACCTGCGCTCAAGGCATTCGGGAACTATGACCTTTATCCAGTTCCATTTGGAGCTAGATGATGACCTGTCACTACTGGACGCCCACAAAATCTCTGATGAAGTAGAAATGAGGTTACTAGGTGCGTTTCCTGGCTCAGAGATCATCATCCATATAGACCCCCAGTCAGTGGTTGGGCAGGAGCCACTGGCTACTTTCGACTAGCCGCCGCGCTTCCAGCGATAATATTTCTCTACCCAGTTAAGTACCCCATGGGGCACATGTTTACGCTTCCATTCTCCAGCGACATATTTATTTGCCTCGCTCATTGTGGGATAGCTGTGAATTGTCGCCAGCAGCTTGTTGAGACCGAGCTTATATTTCATTGCAGTAACAAACTCGGTGAGCAATTCACCAGCCTCAGAACCTAAAATGGTCGCGCCTAAGATCTGGTCAGAGCCCGGGGCGGTCAATACCTTGACTATACCCCTGGCATTGCCGTCGACAATAGCGCGGTCTAGCTCAGATAAATCATAACTGGTCACTTCCACTTCAATGCCCTGCTCTGCCGCTTCTCGCTCACTGAGCCCAACTCTTGCAAACTGAGGGTCTGTATAAATTGTTTGCGGCATCACCCGATAATCAACGGCAAATTTTTTGAACTGTCCAAACAGCGCGTTGACAGCAGCAAACCAAGCCTGGTGACCTGCAGCATGGGTTAACTGGTAGGGGCCAGCCACATCGCCACAGGCATATATACTGGGACAGCTGGTGCGCAAATAGGGATCTACAGTGACTGTGCCATTAGCATTTTGCGTCAGGCCCAATTCCTCAAGGCCAAAACCTGCGGTGTTTGCGCGCCGCCCCACTGCTACTAGGACTCGATCAAAGGATACAATTTTAGCTGGATCGGAAGACTCAGCGCTCGCCTGTTGTAGCACTGCCGAAAAGCCCGATGCCATCTTGGAAAAAGAGGCCACTTGGTAGCCTGTTAGCACCTTTACTCCTTCGCTTTTAAGGGCCTGGGTTAAACGCTCGGCAATATCAGTATCTTCTCTGGGCAATAACTGTGGCATGGATTCCACCAGAGTCACCTGCGCACCCAAGCGCTGAAAGGCTTGAGCTAATTCACAGCCTATGGCGCCACCACCAATCAGCAATAGTTGCTCCGGCAATGTCTCTAACTGCCATAGGTTTTCAGAGGTCAGAGGCTTAACCTGCTCTATCCCGGGAATGACTGGAATAATGGGGCTGGCACCGGTGGCCAATATAATTTTTTCAGCGCTGATCTGGCGCCCACGCACCTCTACTTGCCACGGGCTGACCAGTTTGGCATCACCCTGAATACAGTCGACACCCAACTGGGTAAATCGCTCAACGGAATCATGGGGCTCGATCTCTTTTATTACCTCCTTAACACGCGCCATTACCTGGTTAAAATCCACGCTGGGCTTGTCCACCTTAATTCCAAACTGACCGGCGATCTCAATATCTTTAACTGACTTAGCTGCGCGAATGAGCGCTTTGCTGGGCACACAGCCGGTGTTTAGGCAGTCTCCGCCCATCCTGTCTTTCTCAACTAAGATCACCTTGGCTTTCACCGTGGCGGCAATATAGGCACTGACCAGCCCAGCGCTGCCGGCTCCAATGACTAACAAATTAGCATCAAACTTTTTAGGTCGTTTGAAACCCCGCAAACCTTTGCGGCGTTGCAGTCCAGCCAATAGCTGTCGCACTACAAAGGGAAAAGCCGCCAGTAGCGCAAAGGATAAAATCAGCTGGGGTGTTAAAATACCTGCTGCTGAAAATTCTTCCACCGCGCCAAGTTCAGCGCCGGCATTTACAAAGACTGCAGTGCCCGCCAACATGCCAACCTGACTGACCCAGTAAAACGTCCAGGCTCGAATAGGCATAAGCCCCATTACCAGATTGATGACCCAGAAAGGGAATAGCGGAATTAGTCGCAGACTGAACAGATAAAACGCACCGTCTTTTTCCACACCGCGATTTATCACTGTTAGATAGCTGGCAAACTTGCCTTGCACCCAGTCCCGTAGAACAAAGCGCGAAGCCAAATAGGCTAACGTTGCTCCCAAGGTGCTCGCAAATGACACCAGCAGCAGAGCCATCCAGAAGCCAAAGATCATCCCTCCGATGAGGGTCAGTAGAGTAGCGCCGGGCAGAGATAATCCGGTTACCAGTATGTATATTGCAAAGTAGGCTAGTGCAGTTAGTAGTGGCTCCTGCTGATAGAGCTCCTGGAATAGGTTGAGAGACAGGTATTGCTGCCCATCAAATGCTATATAGGCTGCAATGACGATGCTAACAATTACTAAAACCGCGGCTTTAAGAGCCTTCATATTGTATCCTGCTGGTTGAGTGTCAGGTTAGACGCATAGCCAACCTTTGGTTCCATAGCCTAAATCTTTTAAGATCATTGAGTATAACGTTTGTTGCAACCAAGGGGCTGATGCTATCATGCCGCCAAATAATTTCCTGTAAATAACAACTGCTTTCTGGAGACCTTTTCTGATGAGCGAAAATATTGTTCATGTTACCGACGCTAGCTTTGAAACTGACGTTCTGCAATCTGATATACCAGCCCTAGTAGATTTTTGGGCAGAATGGTGCGGACCCTGCAAAATGATTGCACCCATCCTTGATGAAATTTCCTCAGAATATGCGGGAAAAATCAAAATCTGTAAGGTTGATGTAGACAGCAATCCAGAAACTGCAGCCAAGTTTAATGTTAGGGGTATTCCCACTCTGTTGGTCTTTAAGAACGGCACAGTGGAAGCCACTAAAGTAGGCGCCCTCTCAAAAGCTCAGTTGGCCGAGTTTGTTGATAGCCAGATATAGATAGCTCTGTGGCCCTGTAAGCAGGGCCACAAAATTTTCTTGCGCTTTGCTCAAGCAGCGCTATACTTCAAGCATTAATTTCTTATTTGCTGTTCTGACGCTCCAAATTTCTTTTTGCGCCACACTCGGCTTTAAAACCCAAATCTTTTTTCAACTGTGTTAAGTCACATTCAATCAATCCTATAGCAATGTAAATCCACCTCTATGAATCTATCAGAATTAAAACAAAAACCTATTGACGAACTTTTAGAAATGACCGCTTCTGCCGGTCTAGACAATCTGGCTCGTTCTCGCAAACAAGACATTATCTTTGCCCTACTAAAAAAACACGCCAAAAGTGGTGAAGACATTTACGGTGAAGGTGTATTAGAAATCCTACCGGATGGTTTTGGCTTCCTGCGTTCCGCTGGCGCCTCATACCTTGCAGGCCCGGATGATATTTATGTTTCACCCAGCCAGATCAGACGCTTTAATCTGCGCACTGGCGACGGTATTTCCGGCAAGATCAGACCGCCAAAAGACGGCGAGCGCTACTTTGCCATGCTCAAGGTTGATGAAATCAACTTCGATGCCCCAGAAAATGCCCGCAATAAAATCCTTTTTGAAAATCTTACTCCCCTATTCCCTGACCAACCTCTGCGCCTTGAAGCGGGAAATGGTTCAACCGAAGATTTAACGGGCCGTATCATTGATCTGGTATCGCCAATTGGTAAAGGCCAGCGCGGCTTGATCGTAGCGCCGCCAAAAGCTGGTAAGACCATTATGATGCAGAATATCGCGCAGTCGATTATTCGCAATAATCCCGAGTGTCATATCATCGTATTACTGATTGATGAGCGCCCAGAAGAGGTCACAGAGATGCAGCGCACAGTGCGCGGTGAAGTGATTGCTTCAACCTTTGACGAACCGCCAAATCGCCATGTTCAAGTGGCCGAAATGGTTATTGAGAAGGCCAAACGACTAGTAGAACATAAAAAAGATGTGGTGATTTTGCTTGACTCTATCACTCGTCTGGCTCGTGCCTACAACACTGTGATTCCCTCCTCGGGTAAGGTACTGACTGGTGGCGTTGATGCCCATGCTCTGGAAAAGCCCAAGCGCTTCTTTGGTGCTGCGCGAAATATTGAACATGGTGGCAGCCTTAGCATCATAGCTACAGCTCTGGTTGAAACTGGCTCCAAGATGGACGAAGTGATCTACGAAGAATTTAAAGGCACAGGTAATATGGAGCTTATTCTCGATCGAAAGATTGCAGAAAAGCGTGTTTACCCTGCTATCAATGTTCGACGCTCTGGCACTCGCCGTGAAGATTTATTAATGGACGAAGCTGAGCTGCAACGTGTCTGGATTCTGCGTAAATTGCTCCATGATATGGAAGACCTTAGTGCCGCTGAATTTATGATTGAGAAGCTTAAAGGCTTTAAGAATAATGCTGAATTCTTTGGCGCAATGAAACGCAAATAAAATTTGCGCCAAACTTAGCAAAGTCTGCGTATCATAGACTCAAGCGCAATGACTTAGGCTAACGCTCTATGAAATATTCCGACCTTCGCGAATTTATAGCTTTCCTCGAAAAAAGAGGAGAGCTTGTTCGCGTTTCTCAAGAAGTTGACCCCAACCTTGAGATGACCGAAATTAGCGACCGCACGTTGCGCGCCAAAGGTCCGGCTCTGCTATTCGAAAACCCCAAAGGCTACAGTACCCCTGTACTCTGCAATCTGTTTGGTACGCCAGAGCGGGTGGCCATGGGTATGGGCCAAGAGAACGTCACCGCGCTTCGCGATGTGGGCACTTTGCTGGCTTTCCTAAAGGAGCCAGAGCCGCCAAAAGGGTTGCGCGACCTCTGGGAAAAACGCCATGACTTTAAACAGGTGCTAAATATGCCTGTTAAAGAAATCAAAAAAGCACCCTGCCAAGAAGTTATTCTAGAAGGCGATCAAGTAGATCTAGACAGGCTACCTATCCAAACCTGCTGGCCTGGTGACGCCGCCCCCTTGGTAACCTGGGCGCTGGCGATTACCCGCGGTCCAGAAAAAGAGCGGCAAAATCTTGGCATTTATCGAATGCAGAAGATCGCCAAAAATAAATTAATTATGCGCTGGCTGGCCCATCGTGGTGGCGCATTAGACTATCGCGAATTTCAAAAGAAATATCCGGGCAAGCCCTACCCTGTCGCTATTGCACTGGGTGCAGACCCCGCCACGACACTGGGCGCAGTAACACCGGTCCCAGATACCCTCTCTGAATATGCCTTTGCCGGTCTGCTGAGAGGTGAAAAGACTCAGGTAGTAAAATGTATTGGCAACGACCTGCAGGTACCAGCCACCGCCGAGTATATTCTTGAAGGTTATCTGAACCCTGGGGACGAGGCCGAAGAGGGTCCCTTTGGCGACCACACTGGTTACTACAACGAGGTAGAGACCTTTCCTGTTTTTACCATCGACAGAATTACCCATCGCAAGAATCCGATTTACCACAGTACCTACACTGGTCGTCCGCCAGATGAGCCAGCAATTTTAGGAGTCGCACTCAACGAAGTCTTTGTGCCCATACTGCAAAAGCAGTTTCCGGAAATTGTCGATTTCTATCTGCCGCCGGAGGGGTGCTCCTACCGTATGGCTGTGGTTAGCATGAAAAAGCAATACCCTGGCCATGCCAAGCGCGTGATGATGGGTGTCTGGTCATTTCTGCGTCAGTTTATGTACACCAAATTTGTGATTGTCACTGACGATGATGTCGATGTGCGTAACTGGGAAGACGTGATCTGGGCAATGACCACGAGAATGGACCCCACTCGAGACACTGTGCTGATCGACAACACACCAATCGACTATCTGGACTTTGCCTCACCGGTCTCAGGCTTGGGATCTAAAATGGGAATGGATGCCACCAATAAAATGCCTGGCGAAACCAGCCGCGAATGGGGCGAGCCCATAGAGATGGATGACGCGGTCAAACAGCGGGTTGACGCGCTTTGGGATCAACTCGGCATCCAACAACCTTCGGCCGGCAAGTAATGTTAGAGTTTCGCCCAGCATCCAATGCTGAGCTGCCGGAACTCAAACGTTTCATTTTTGAGCACGGCCCAAATCCTTGGAACCATCTACCTGAAATTGGTGTGGATGAAGAGTTGTCACTGGTTGCCTGCAACAGTGGCTGCGCCATGATTGCCACTGATGTGCAGCAGCTAGTCGGCTTTGCTATCTTTTATTATCCGCAAGCCCTTCCGGAAAAATACCAAAAATATACTCAATCCCAGCAGGCTATTTATATTGCCGAAGTCGTGGTTCATCGTGATTATACGGGCAGAGGCATTGGCCAACGACTCTTATCATTGATTGTTACACAGGCATCCAATGCTGGTGCCGCTGTATGTCTTATTGACCGCCATGAAGAAAACTTGGCATCGGCAGGCATGATGCGCAAAGCAGGCTTTGTTGAGCTGGAGACCTACCTAGATCTTGAACGGCGTGATTATGGCAGCCGCAAAACCACCGTTATGGGGTATCAGTTAAATCCAGACTAACTGCAGGTTGTCCTGCTATGATGCTGTCTGATGATTATAAGAAGATGCTGCCAGCGGTAAGGAGATGTCTTGGTCTCTGAGCTATCTGCGCTGCGCGATTCACGAAATAATCAGTGACATGATTTTACGGGGGATAGTGATGGAGCAGTCCAGTACACAGTCTGAGGTTAGAAGTCAGTTCCATCTGTTTTCTCAAAGACGCTTTTTACCCTTTTTTATAACCCAGTTTCTCGGGGCGCTAAACGATAATTTATTTAAAAATGCGCTGCTGGTAATCGTTGTTAGTAGCGCCGTAGCCGGCTCAGACAGTAGCACTAACTTTATTACCAATCTCGCCGCGGGGCTGTTTATCCTTCCCTACTTTCTATTTTCCACCACGGCCGGTCAGCTGGCAGATCGCTTTGACAAAGCAATGCTGATCAGGCGCATCAAGTTTGTCGAAATAATTTTAATGTTAGCGGGCTGCTACGCACTGTGGCTGGGAGATGTGGCATGGATGCTGGCGATTTTATTTGCCCTTGGCGTGCAGTCAGCTTTTTTTGGCCCTATAAAATACTCGATCATTCCCCAGCACCTAACTAGCGACGAGCTTTTGGCCGGCAATGCTCAGGTGGGTATGGGAACCTTTGTATCTATTTTGCTGGGCACCCTTATCGGAGGCTGGCTAGTAACAGCACAACAGGGGCCAATCTATGTGGGTGTCCTCGCTACAGCTCTGGCAATTATTGGCTGGCTGAGTAGTAGACAGATTCCTGACGCACCACCTGCTTCAGTCGCGCAACAGGGGAGTTTTAATATCAATCCGCTTAGGGAAACTTTGCGCAATTTTAATATGGCTAGAGAAAACTCTACGGTACTCTATTGTATTTTTGGCATTTCGTGGTTCTGGCTGTTTGGCGGCAGCTTCCTCACTCAGGTGCCCAATTACGCAGTGACCGTTCTCAATGGACACCCTAGATTAATCTCGGTGCTACTGGGGGCTTTTATTGTGGGTGTAGCCATAGGCTCATTGCTATGCCATCGCTTTTCTAAGGGGCAGGTGGAACCAGGGCTAGTCCCTCTGGGCGCTATTGGTCTCAGTATTTTTGCCACAGACCTGTTTTTTTCTTCTGGCTCCTATCAAGCTGCCAACCAAATCACCACAGCCGTTATGGCTGGAGAGTTTGTAACTCTCACTGCCGGCATGCACATTATGCTGGATTTAATGTTTATCGGGATGTTCGGCGGCATGCTAGTGGTGCCGCTTTACTCAATGATTCAGCAGCGCACTGAAGGCGATAAGCGCGCTAGGGTAATATCGGTGAACAATATTTTTAATGCGGTCTTTATGGTCACTGGCGCTCTGCTGGGGATACTGTTTCTCAGCGTGCTAGGCTGGAGCATCCCAGAATTTTTTCTTGGGGTGGCCCTGCTCAATACGCTGTTCTTGGGGACAATATTTGTTCTCGACCCTATTTTTGTACGTCGTTTTGTAGCCTGGGTTACGAGGACTTCACAATAACTAAGAGCCCTTCCATCTGGGATTAACGCCTAATAATAAGCGGTAGCTGAGGTTGTAAGAACCATTGGCGCACCCACCTCTTCGCGCTTCACAAGGCCGCACAGCTGCTCAACCAGTTCCAGAGCGAAATCTAATGAGGTGCCGGGGCCCTGACTGGTAATACAG
This sequence comes from Porticoccaceae bacterium, assembly GCA_018663035.1. Taxonomy (GTDB): domain Bacteria; phylum Pseudomonadota; class Gammaproteobacteria; order Pseudomonadales; family Porticoccaceae; genus HTCC2207. Next base: position 30,691 of record JABJEX010000020.1, on the reverse strand, counting down.
TTACCGTCCACTACCACTCTGGACTCGCTATTAAGCTCTTTAGCTTGAAGATGTTGCTGGAACATTGGATGACCTGTGGCCGTCTTTTCCTGCAACAGCCCTTTGCTGCCAAGTACCAAAGCTGGAGACGCGCAGATAGCGGCATAGAGCTTTCCCTGAGCAGCCTGAGATGCAAGCAATTTATCCAGCACTGCGTTATCAGCCAAATGCTCTGCGCCCGGTATGCCTCCGGGCACTGCGATTAGGTCCCAACTTGAATTGACACAGTCTTCAATATGGCAGTCTGCAACTAATTGAATACTGTGGGATCCACTAATCTGCAAGTTCTGTGACCGGTTTACACTGGCAATCTTGACCTCAACACCGGCTCTGCGCAGCACATCAATAATAGTGATTGCTTCGATTTCTTCGGTGCCATCTGCCACAGGCACTAATGCTGTTTTTGTCATGTGATTTCCCCTTTTTCTCGGTCGTGGGTATAGGGTACACTGTGCCGGAATTCAACAGAGCTGTCACGGGATTGAAATGAAAATTTATATTTTGCAGACGCAGGATAATCGCATTCTGAATAAAGATTTAGAGTGGAGCTCTGACGCAGATCGCAATGGTATTTTTCATGCCCCGCATAGAGATATCGCTCTCAACCAGCTGATTGAGCTAAACGCCAAAGATATAAATTTGCGAGCTGCTCTGATTGAATGCGAGACCGACTCTAAAGGGCGTCCAGTGCTCTGCTCTAATCTTCAGGCAAGCAATAGCGACCCTAAAGAATTAGACCAATCCAGCGCGGCTTGAAACAGCTCTTGTCCTTAACCAGCAAACTTGCGCTGCTCTCCAGCCCTGAAAAATCAGCGCTGCTCACCGGCATAGTGAGAGGAATTGAAAAAGAGGGTCTGCGAGTAGATCCGTCTGGAAGATTGGCTAAAACGCCTCATCCGGAAGGTCTGGGTTCGGCGCTTACTCATCCATCGATTACCACAGACTTTTCAGAGGCTCTGCTTGAGTTTATCACGGCACCCTCGTCGTCCATTGATGAGGTGTTGTTAGAATTGGATGAAATCCATCGCTTTACCTACCAACACCTGAGTGACGAATTACTCTGGGTGAGCAGCATGCCATGCCAGCTTGGAGACGACAGTAGTATTCCTGTCGGCAAATATGGTAGCTCAAATATTGGCACCATGAAGCGAATCTATCGGGTTGGGCTTGGGCATCGCTACGGACGCCTAATGCAAACAATTGCTGGTATTCATTATAATTTTTCCGTGCCGGACCAGCTTTGGCTTGAACTCCAGGCAGCCAGCGGTGATCAACAGAGTTTGCAGGATTTCAAAACCCAGGGCTATTTTGCCACTATTCGCAACTTTCGGCGGTACTGCTGGCTGCTGCTTTACCTGCTAGGTGCGGCGCCTGCAGTCTGTAGAAGTTTTGTTCGGGGCCGCGAGCATAAACTTGTGCCTGTGGGTAATGATAGCCATAGCTTGCACAGCCCCTATGCTACGTCCTTGCGTATGGGTGATCTTGGCTACCAGAGTGCCGCGCAAAGCTCGTTGGTTGTCTGCTACAACGACCTCGAACAATACGCTAAAACATTGCGCTCAGCATTGGAGCAACCCTACCCTGCCTACGACGAAATTGGCCTCAAGGACGCCAAGGGTAATTACAAGCAGTTAAGTACCGCACTATTGCAGATCGAAAATGAGTTTTATAGCTCTATTCGCCCCAAGCGGACAGCCAAACCTGGGGAGACTCCACTGCAAGCACTGGAAAATCGCGGCGTAGAATATATAGAAGTGCGTTGCGTGGATCTCAACCCGCTGGTGCCCAATGGCATTGACGCGCAGACCATCCGCTTTTTGGATACATTTTTGCTGTACTGCTTGCTGCAAGACAGCCCGCAGACTAACAATCAAGAATACGCGCGCATCCCCGAAAATATCATCCGTACTGTTTATCATGGCCGCAACCCTGAAACTAGGTTGCTGCAAGGCGAGCAAGAAGTTGCGCTGCGCGACTGGGGTCAATCCCTGATTAGTGCCATGGTTCCTGTGGCCAAACGTCTAGATGCTGCGCATCAAAGTCACGACTATAGCCTGGCTTTGACAACCATGCAGGAACGACTGGATGATCAAGAGAAGACCCCAGCCGCTACCCTATTGCGAGAAATGGTAGAGAATCAGGAAACCTATTACTCCATGGCAATGCGCAAAGCCTCTGAGCAGCGCGAATATTTTTGCCAACAGCCCCCCTCTGAAGAAACTAAGGCCAGATATGATCATCTGGCGCAGCAATCAAGGCAACGTCAGGCTGAAATTGAAGCCAGCGACACAATGTCTTTCGATGAGTTTCTGGCCGCTCAGTAGCGCTATCTAAACAATGAATTATCTCGCCCATATCGCACTTGGTGGTGAAAACCCCGAGCATCAGGTGGGCGGGCTGTTGGGTGACTTTGTTCGCGGCCCACTAATAGGCGTTTTCCCAATGGGCGTGGAGGTGGGTATTTTGTTACACCGTAAACTGGACGTCTTTGTTGATCAGCAGCCCGAGGTAAGGAGTTTTCTGCGGCGTTTCAGCAGCCCTATGCGCCGGTATGCAGGTATTGTCGCTGACGTATTTTATGATCACCTGTTGGCAAATCAGTGGCACAGCTATTATCAACAGCCACTGGAAAATTTTTGCCAAGATTTTTATGGTCATTTATCAGCCTATGAAAGTCAGCTGCCACCAAGGGCACAATTGTTTTTACAGCGCGCACCTGCAACTGGTTGGCTGCAGTCCTATGCCGATGAACAGCATCTGCCCATCATTTTACGAGCCATTGGCGAACGCCTTCTTCGCCCTGTGGCTTTGGATCAGGCTCTGCCCGTCATTGAGCAGCACAGAGAAGAGATCGAGGAAGAGTTTTCCCAGCTGTATCCAAGATTACAGACCTTTGTAGGCAACACTTTACAAGAAATTGATTTAAACTAGCCCCTAACCCGACCGCTAATCATCACGGGAATTAAACTTGAGGAGTCTATTTGTGGTTATACCCAGTTACCGAATTATCAATCTAGCTCAGGCTGTCGGCAGTGCCGGATTAATCGTAATCGCTATAGCCTACTTTCAAAACTTTCTCGGTTTAGAGCCTTGCTATCTGTGCGTGACTCAACGCGTCTTTGTTATTGCCATAGGCATTATCTGTGGTATTGCAGCGCTGCATAACCCGCCCAGACAAGGTCAGCGCTGGTACGCGGGCGCATCTTTTTTGGCGGCCGCAGTTGGCGCCTATTTCTCTGGAAAGCAGCTCTGGCTGCAAAGTTTGCCTGAAGATCAGGTACCTGCCTGCGGCGTACCTGTAGACTATCTGTTCGATAGCTTTTCGGCCTCAGAGGCTATCGGCATGTTGCTGCGCGGTGATGGTAACTGCGCAGAAGTTCAGTGGCAGCTATTGGGGCTAAGCATGCCGGGCTGGGTCATGATCGCATTCGCTAGCTTTGCGGTCTTGGGTGCAGTGCAATTTTTACGCAAATCTTAAAGTTCTCTCTGGCCCTCTCGGTGCTGGTAATATTCCAGTATCTGGGTGAGCTCTGCGCAAACCTGGGTGTTGTGAATTTGCCTGGTCCACTCTTGGGCATGTTGATGCTGCTTGTGGTTTTAACGTTGTATGGAAAATCCATAGAGTTTTTGGATCAGGCCAGTAACCTTTTAATCCAGAATTTATCTCTGATGTTTATCCCACCATCCGTGGGAGCATTTTTTCTAGGCTCGCAGATTTATCAGCAGTTCCCTCTGTTACTCGCCACTATTTTGTTAAGCACTCTATTAGCAATACTATTTATGGCGCTGTTAATTAAAAAGCTGCCCAATGCACCATCGGACAACGCCTAGCCATGGATTTTTTGAGCGTTCAATGGCAGCAGCTAGCCCACAGCTCCTGGATTATGGCGCTGTCTGCACTGGGGGTTTTTGCCGGTCTTTGGGTATACAGGCGCAGTGGTGGCAATCCAGTAATGCATCCTCTGCTGGTTGGCACGCCCTTGGTTGCAGGCCTGCTTTACCTATTCAACATAGATTTCGATAGCTACTATGCAGGTAATGGTGTCCTTAATTGGCTCCTGGGCCCCACTACGGTTGCGCTCGCAGTGCCGCTCTCTAAACAGATGCGCCAATTGCCGCCTCTTTTAGTCACTGTAATAAGCAGCGTTTTAATCGGTGGTTTTTTTGCCACTGCCTGCGCACTGGCCACAGCTAAACTATTTGGTATCGACCAGTTGATGCTACTTTCACTAGCGGCAAAGTCCGTCACCACGCCAATAGCAGTGGGTATTACTGAACAGATAGGTGGATTGGTCACTCTTATTGTAATGGTGGTACTGCTCACTGGGATCGCCGGAATTCTCACCGCACAGGCTATTTTTCGCCGCACCCAAGTGACTGACGATCGCTGGCAGGGACTAATTCTTGGTATTGCAGCTCATGCGATTGGCACCGCCAAGGCCTTTGAGAAAAGCCCCCGCTGTGGTGCCTTTGCCACGTTGGGAATGGGGTTGAATGGCATTTGGACCTCTGCATTTCTGCCACTGCTAATACCCTATTTTCTGCTATGACTAGTTATTATCCATCAAAAAAAACAGGTAAACTAGTTTTTCCAAGGGAGTGAATAAGTAGAGGATCTTATGTTAGAAAATTGCCAATCGTTACAGCAACACTGGGGCGGCGTGAGCGAAGTTATAGATCGCTGGCTAGAAGAACGCAGAGAATTGCTGGTCTTATATTGTGAACTCAGTGAAGTTAAACTCTTTGATGGTAACAACGAAAGCCATGGTAGCAAGCTTCAAAATTTTTGCGAGCTGATGGTTGATTATGTGTCTGTGGGCCATTTTGAAGTCTTTGAGCAACTTGCCGCGGAAGGAAAGGCATTTAGTGACAAGGACGGCCTTAAGCAGGGCGCCGAGCTGATGGAGACAATCCAGCCGTCTACAGAGGCCATTCTCGATTTCAACGACAAGTATCTAGCCACTGATGATCTGGACTGTCTAGCTACGGATCTCTCTAATATTGGAGAAACCCTAGCACAGCGTTTTGAATCTGAAGACAAAATGATCGAGGTGCTACATAACTCGCATATCAGGCTATTGCTGGAAGAATCTGGCTCAACTGAAGTTTAGGGCCTGCATCAATGCTCGGGAGTTAACAAAAAGCCCCGACTAGTCGGGGCTTTCTTTGCCTAATACATTATGAATGTCAATCGAAGTTCTATTCTGAGGCGATATTGGCCTGAAGCAATTCAACTTCGAAAATCAAGGTCGCATTTGGTCCGATTGGACCGGTGCCACCGGGGCCGTAGGCCAGATCGGCAGGAATATATAGCTCCCACTTCGCACCCTCTGACATCAGCTGAAGGGCTTCAGTCCAACCAGCGATGACCTGGGTCACACCAAATTGAGCTGGAACACCACGCTTGACTGAGCTATCAAACTCAGTGCCATCAAGCAGTCGACCCGAGTAATGAACCTCGACCATGCTATCTATGCCGGGCTTGTCCCCAGTCCCAGCCACGAGAACTTTGTACTGCAATCCAGTGTCAGTAGTTGTAACACCCTCTTTTGCACCATTTTCTGCTAAAAATGCGCTGCCCTCTTGCAAATTAGCTTCGGCTTGCATCTGCGTGGCCTGCTGCTCTGCCTGCTGCATCTCGTCGCGCTTAGCAGTCATCATCACCTCAAAGGCCTGAATAGTTGCGGCTATATCTTCTTCAGTAAGCTGCGGCTCTGCATTGGATAGACCGTCGCTAAATCCCTGCTGGAATGCTTGGGTATCAATTTCAATCCCGATAGTCTGGATATTTTTGCCGTTATCCATTCCAAGCAGGTAACTAATTTTTTGATCTTGAGTTTGCAATTCTGCCTCCTGAGGCTGGTTATTCATAGTGTCACAGCCAGCCAACGCAAGTAGTGCAGTCAATGAAAGAAGTTTAAGTCGGTTCATGGTTTGTCCTGTTTTTAACTGTTTTAAATTTTAGTTACCCTGGCTAGTTTAGGCCATTTTAATGCGTCAGGTTAATCAATTTTTCTGTAGATAAGGTCCCAGACACCATGGCCTAGACGCTCACCGCGCTTTTCAAATTTTGTTAAGGGACGATAGTCTGGCCGCGCTGAGTACTGGCCTAGTCCTGCAGTATTTTCAAAACCCTCGGCTTCATCCAAAGTCTCGAGCATCTGCTCTGCATAGTGCCGCCAATCGGTGGCCATGTGCAGTACTCCGCCGGGGCGCAGTCTATCGCGCACTAGCTGGACAAACTGTGGCTGCACTATGCGTCGCTTATTATGCTTTTTCTTATGCCAGGGATCTGGAAAATATAGTTGCAAACGATCGATACTCTGGGGCGCAAAGCACTCCTCTAAAACATCGTTGGCATCAGCCAGATAAACTCGCAGATTTTTGATCTCCTGAGCTATAGCGCCATTAATTACTGTGCCCACGCCCGGTGGATGCACCTCAATGCCAATAAAATCTGTATCCGGTGCCGAAGCTGCCATCTGTAGGAGGGAGTCTCCCATGCCAAAGCCAATTTCAAGCACCTTGGTGCCAGATCGGCCGAAGACGCTGTCTGTATCAATCAGGCCATCCGCTAGTTTTAGTCCATAGTCTCCCCACCCAGTATCATAGGCTTTGCGCTGAGCTTCAGTCATACGACCAGCCCGCACAACATAACTGCGAATTGATTTTTTTCGATACTCTGGTCTTATATCCATCTAAGTTGATCTTGTCGTTGCGGTGAAAAGTAGCAGCCAGCCAGTAATAAAGGCCAGCCCGCCCAGTGGTGTAATCATGCCAATAGCACTGATACCTGTAAAAACTAGAGCATAAAGAGATCCAGAAAACAGGACTATGCCAAGCAAAAGACTTTTTGCCGCCAAGGCCTGTCGCCGTATCTTTAACAGGTCGTTAGGCAAGCTGACAATACCCAGCAATGCCAGGGTATGCAAAAACTGGTATAGCACGGCCGTGCGAAAGGTCGCCATATGCTTTGCTGAGAGAGTACTCTCCAAACCGTGGGCCGCAAAGGCTCCCAGAGCCACGCAGAGCGCAGCACTTAGAGCAATAATCTGAATCCAAAGACGCTTATTCATAGCCATAAAAAAGCCGCAGTGGAATTCTCCAGTGCGGCTTACAGAAATCTCTTGTTAGGTCATACTTCCATTGCGGTGCGAACTTTCTTCATAGCGTTTTTTTCTAGCTGGCGAATGCGCTCAGCAGAAACACCATACTCGTCTGCCAACTGGTGCAGGGTAGCTTTTTTGTCGTCCAACCAGCGGCGTTGCAAAATATCCTGGCTGCGCTGGTCTAGACTTTTTACCGCTTGACTGAGGCGCAGATTATTATGGTCTTCGTAATCTTCGCTCTCTATCTGCTGTGCAGGGTCAGCGGCTTTGTCTTCCAGAAAATAAACTGGAGCGTAACTTGCGTTATCGTCGTCATCGTCGGATGGCGCGTCAAAGGCCGCATCACGAGCACTGAGGCGCATTTCCATCTCCATAACATCTTTAACTTCGACACCTAAATCTTCTGCCACGGCCTTTGCTTCCTCGGCGCTTAACCACTGCAACTGCTTTTTAGCGCTGCGTAGGTTGAAGAACAGCTTGCGCTGCGACTTGGTGGTGGCGATTTTAACGATGCGCCAGTTGCGGAGAATAAACTCATGTATCTCGGCTTTGATCCAGTGCACAGCAAAGGATACCAGACGGACACCTTTTTCAGGGTTGAAACGTCGTACGGCCTTCATCAGGCCAACATTCCCCTCTTGAATAAGGTCTGCCAAGGGCAAGCCATAACCATTGTAAGATCGAGCAATATGCACAACAAAGCGCAGATGAGACATAACCATACGTCGAGCCGCATCTAGATCTTCTTCGTAGTAGAGGGCCTCACCCAGAGACTTCTCTTCCTCAACTGAAAGAATAGGCACGGTCGCAGTGCCCTGAATGTATGCATTCAGGTTAGCGCCTGGGGCCATCCAATCCATAGTTTGAAGAGCTTTACTCATATTTCACTCGTTGCGTAGCTGGTCGACAATTCTAGCACTAAAATATTAGTGGTTCCTAGCCCCCAAAGGTTCAATCTAACTGGGGATTCACGGGACATTTTACGCGCTGACGGGCTATTTTGGCTCAATATCTCGCAGATGTTTACTAACCGCTATCCAGGCGCCGGTTACACCTAGACCGCCACCCAGGCTGACAAGGGTCGCAGAACCCAATACACCAAGGCCCTGCAATCGATATTGGCTCTGGTAGAGATCGGCAAGGCCAACCACTGAGCCACTAATCCAAAGCAGACAAACGTAGAGCATAATCAGCGCCAGTATTGATCCAAACAAGCCCAGTAGCAGCCCTGTATAGAGAAAGGGCCGCCGCACGTAGGCATTTGTGCCACCCACAAGTTTGACTACAACGATTTCATCGCGACGACTCTGAATCGCCAGGCGAATCGCATTGCCAATCACCAGCAATACCCCCAGAGCCAGTGTGGCGCCAAGCGCAACGACTATTTTGCGGCCAATCTCAGTCAAACTATACAGTCGCTGAAGCCAGGCCATATCAATCTGCACATCATCAACAGCCGGTAGGTCCTGAATTTTTGCCAGTAGCCGATTAAGCTTACTAAGATTAATAGAGTCTGAAGTAATCGGCTGAACAAGAAACACTGGTGGCAGCGGGTTGCCATCGAGGTGACGCAGCGCAGTACCAAAACCGGAGAGAGCTTTAAACTCCAAAAGGGCCTGTTCCGCTGAAATATAGTCTATCGAAATGACCCCAGGAAGGGACTGAAGATTATCACTAAGGCTATCTATCGCCTCTGGTTTGGCCGACTTTTTAACAAATACAGTTATCTGAGCCGAGGATTCAAAGCTGCCACCAAGCTGTCGAACGTTCTCTACTGCAACATAGAGAGCCGTAGGCAGGGCCAACGCAATAGCAATCACCATAACAGTCATTATTGTTTGCAGAGGCTCGCTCAGCATAGTCGACAAGCTAAGCCGCAGGGTGGCCCGATGATGGGCCTGGTACCCCTGCCAGCGATCGGTCAACTTTATATTTTGGCCGCTGGCGCCGCGCGGCAGACTATCGCGGCCAGGCCTGTTGTTAGCCGCCATGGTCTGCTCCATCATCCATTAGCTGACCCTCGTTAAGCCGCATGATTCGCAACTGCATCTGATTGATTAAATTAATATCGTGGGTAGCAATTAAAACAGTCACACCAACATTTTGAAACCGACTGAAAAGCGCCATAATTTCACTGGATAGCTGGGGGTCTAAATTGCCGGTGGGTTCGTCCGCCAGAAGAATGCGCGGCTTGTGCACCACGGCCCGCGCAATGCCAACCCGCTGCTGCTCACCCCCGGATAGGGCCAACGGTTTTTGCTGTTCTTTGTCCAACAAGCCAACGCCGTCCAGAGCTGCTCGAACCCGTCGTCCAATTTCACTTCGAGGATAACCAGAGACCTGCAACGGCAGAGCGACGTTATCGAAAACGGTACGCTCCAGCAACAGCTGATGATTTTGAAAAACCACTCCTACCTGACGGCGGTATATAGGAATCTGTGCACTAGACAGACGATTGATATTCTGGCCATTGATCAGCAAATTGCCTGAGCTTGGGCGCTCCATTAGCATCAATAATTTCAACAGCGTACTTTTCCCCGCGCCAGAATGGCCCGTCAAAAAAGCCATCTCACCAGCGTCCATTTCAAAGCTAATGTTATTTAAAGCTTCAAAACCGCCAGGGTAGCGCTTGCTGATGTTATCAAAACGAATCATAGCTGCTGCTCACTGCCCCCAGAGCCTAAAAGAGCCTCTACAAAATGGCGAGCGACAAAAGGCTGTAAATCCTCCTGTCCTTCCCCAACACCTATATAACGAACTGGTACAGAGAACTTATCCGCTAGCGCAAAAATTACCCCGCCTTTGGCAGTGCCATCTAGCTTGGTAAGAGCAATGCCTGTAACCCCAACCACCTGATCAAACTCGGCCATCTGGGAGATCGCATTTTGTCCAGTGCCAGCATCCAACACTAACAGCACCTCATGGGGCGCCGTTTCATCGAGCTTGCCGGCTACGCGCTTAACCTTTTTTAGCTCTTCCATAAGATTACTTTTGTTGTGCAAGCGACCAGCTGTGTCAGCGATAATTACGTCGATGCCCCGAGATTTAGCGGCCTGAACCGCATCAAAAATTACCGAAGCACTATCAGCGCCTGTGTGTTGAGCAATCACCGGCACATTATTGCGCTCGCCCCACACCTGTAATTGCTCAACCGCAGCCGCCCGAAACGTATCACCGGCAGCCAGCATTACAGACTTGCCCTGTTGCTGAAGCCGCGTGGCAATTTTGCCAATGGTGGTGGTTTTGCCCACACCATTAACACCAACCACTAAGATGACGTAGGGTTGCTGCGAGCCGTTTAGATCAAGTGGCTCTTCGGAGGGCTCAAGTTTTTTAAGCAGTATTTCTGCCAGTGCACTCCTCAGTGCCGCAGTGTCTTTAAGTTCTTTTCTATTGAGCTGATCGGTTATCTCAGCAAGAATACCTGCGGTGGCGTCAATGCCAACATCTGCCATCAATAACAGTGTTTCAAGCTCCTCTAACAATTCGTCATCTATCGCTTTGCCACCGAGAAACAGACTACCGATTCCCTCTCCTGTGCGCGACAGTGCTTGCCGCATTCGCTGGCTAAAGCTTGGTTTTTTCTGATTTTCGACCGCGACAGGTTCAGCTGGAGCACTCTGATCTGGGCTGTCGACCGCGGATGAGCCAAGCCTAAAGCGATCTAAAAATGATCGTTTTTTTTCTTCCACTGGGGCGCTTTTGTCTGAAGGTGAATCCATCGAGAGTTCTTAATGTTCCGGTTAATAAAATCTAGTGTATCCTACCATCTAGGCTATAAGAAGTATCCAAAACTCAACTCTCAGGAGCCCTCTCTTGCCCCGTCTTAAAACCCAGCAGCAACGGCCACAAAAGCTGAGAATAATCGGTGGTCAGTGGCGCAGCAGGCAGATCTCTTTTACCTCTGCTCCGGGATTGCGGCCAACCGGCGACCGAATTCGCGAAACTCTGTTCAACTGGCTGGCTGCTGACATTCCTGGAGCCCGCTGTCTGGATCTTTTTGCGGGCTCTGGAGCCCTGTGTTTCGAAGCGCTTTCGCGGGGCGCTGCCAGCTGCACAGCTGTAGAGCTAGACGGCAGGGCAACGAAGCAGATGAGGGAAAATCAAGAACTTTTGCAGGCGAACAATATAAGCATCGTTATGGCCGATGCTAGACATTATTTGCAACAGAGCGTCCCGCAGCAGCCCTATCACATCGTCTTTATAGACCCGCCTTTTGAATCTCAATTACAGGGATCAGTTTGCGCTGCCCTCAACAACAACCGCTGGCTGGCGCCTAACGCACTTATCTACTGTGAATTACCCACCTCAGATTGCGTATTTGTCGCTCCCGCCAACTGGCAGCTATTGCATGAAAAACGTGCAGGTGAAGTCAAATACAGCCTTTATTCTTGCATTGAGCCCATGGCTTAATTTAAGTACTATGCTGCCCTTCCACTTTTATTGGGACACCAAGTATGAAGACCATTGTCTATCCTGGTACCTTTGATCCTATTACCAATGGGCATATCGACCTTGTTGAACGAGCCGCCAAGCTTTTTGACAAAGTGGTTATTGGCATCGCTAGCAGCCAGCGTAAAAGCCCGCTGTTTAGCATTGAGGAACGCATCCAATTAGCCTCTGATGCGCTGTCTCATGTCCCCAATATTGAGATTCGTGGCTTTGATTATCTGCTGGTTAATTTTGTTAACGACTGCAAAGCTGATGCAATTCTTCGCGGCCTGAGGGCGGTCTCAGATTTTGAGTATGAATTCCAGCTGGCCAATATGAACCGCGCGCTTTCTCCTGACCTAGAAAGTATCTTTCTCACGCCAGCAGAACGCTTTTCCTATATTTCATCTTCTCTAGTGCGTGAGATATCTTCACTGGATGGCGATGTTTCAAAATTTGTACCGGCCAATGTGGTAGATGCATTGAGCCAGAAGTTTAGCCAATAATAGACGCCTCTATCTCTGGCAGCGCGGACAAAAAACTGAACTGCGCTGCCCTAGCCTTAGCTCTTTCAATAGCGTGCCACAACTGACACAGGGCTGGTCAGCTCGTCCATAGACAGCGAGTGTCTGCTGAAAATAACCAGGTTCACCATTGCCATTAACGAAGTCTCTTAGGGTGGTACCACCCTGAACTATGGCAGCCTGCAAAACCGTTTTTATATGGTCTGTAAGCACCTGATAGCGCTTTAGGGAAATATTGCCCGCACTGCGGCCGGGTCGAATGCCACTGCGAAATAGCGCCTCAGAAGCATAAATATTCCCCACACCCACTACAGTATTGTTATCCATAATAAAGGGCTTTACTGCGACTTTCCGCTTGCGCGACAGCTGGTACAGGCGTTCGGCATCAAACCCTGTGGATAGGGGTTCTGGCCCCAAGCCTGATAGCTGTCTGTGCTCTCCTTCTGACCATAGCCAGCAACCAAACCTCCGAGGATCGTGGTAGCGCAGCACTGCACCGTTACGCATACGCATCTCAATATGGTCATGCTTACGCAACTCAGTTTCAGGCTCAACCACGCGCAGGCTGCCGCTCATACCCAGATGGACGAGCATGGACCCATGCTCTAGTTGGATAATTAGATATTTTGCGCGCCGTCGAACGGCGAGAATAGTCTGGCCCTCGACGAGATTGGATAATCCACTGGTGACCGGCCAGCGCAACGACGCTTGCCTGATAGTCAATTTATCGATGGTTTGTTGAGTAAGCCAGGGCTCTATACCCCTTAGGGTAGTCTCGACTTCGGGTAATTCCGGCATAATTCGTCCTAATTCCGACATTTTTTAACTAAGTTAGAATCATTTCTGGCACACTGCTTTCAGAGACGGCAGAATATCACAGTCGGGTCGCTCGCCATGGATATAGAGTAACTGGCTTTTTCTATAAAAATCAGTAGAATGCCGGTTCCCTGAATTTAGTAGTTCCAAAAAAGGTACATTGCAAAATGGCGCTAGGCAAAAGACGTAAAGAAGAAGAGGAATCGCAGATTGATATGACGCCCATGCTGGACGTCGTTTTCATCATGCTGATCTTCTTTATTGTGACCGCTTCGTTTGTTAATGAATCAGGTCTCGGCGTAAACCGTCCGCCAACCTCTGATCAGCCACCACCAGATTCAGAAAATACCAATATCGTGTTCCGCATCTCCGAGAGCAACGAACTGACGCTTGAAGGCCGTCGTATCGACGTTCGAGCAGTGCGAGCCAACGTTGAGAGAATGCATGCTGAGAAGCCTGAAGCCAAGGTTGTAATCAGCTCTCACCCCAAGGCTAAAACCGAGTTGTTTGTGCAGATATCCGACCAAGCTCGTGAAGCTGGCGTGTACGACATCTCGCTATCTACCGACGAATAAGTCAGGGCATTGGTTCTCGCCAATGCCTCTTTCTAGACAATTATTACAACCTGTGACTTAATCTGGCATAAATAAATCTGCCAGTTGAGTCGTGGGTTCTAACATCGAAATTATCGTTGAATGCTGTTCCTAAAAACGGCGGCATCTGCGCAAACACATTCTCAATACCCAGTGTTACCAGGGATTCCCCAGAGTTGAAATAGTAGCTGAGCTGCATATCCTCCCGCGACCAAGCACCTGAGTCTCTCGTACGATCTTCAGCAATAAAATACTCGGTTAAATTGGAAACGTGCAGCGAAGACAGCGCCAGCTCCCAGCGGCCAAATTGCCAGAAGAGGTTGAGCTGTGCTGTTTGACTAATTTATCGACAAGCGCTTTATTCTTGTAATTCATTACCAATCTGACAAGATACTGGGGAGGTGGCAAAAGCACTGAGCCAGACTCCACCCATAATATATTTTGGAATAGTGAATGCGTGATCTAAAGGCAACATTGGACCAATCTGTGATCGCCAAGTTACGCGAGCATAAGCCCCGCTGTGGCGCTGAAGAAATACCAATGGTTCAGGGCGCTAGCCCAGAACTACGACAGTACCTCAACTTCTATCAGCTCCCTATTCCCCATAACTGTCTAAACCTCTATGCAGGGACAATAAGCATTGAACGGCAGCAGATTGTCACCATGGCCTGGGAACCAGAAAACTGCCTTGGCTCCGTCATCGTTGTTCACGGCTACACAGATCACACTGGGCTGTATAACCATTTGATCCAGCACTTGCTGAGCCTACAACTAAGAGTCATTTGTTTTGATCTTCCGGGTCACGGGCTATCAAGTGGTAAACCTGGTTTTATTCTAGACTACGCAGAGTATGTGGGTGTGCTAAAGCGCATTATTGATATTAGTCAAACCCAGTTCGGCGGCTCCCTGCACGCAATCGGTCAGAGTATGGGCGGAGCCATATTGCTCAAGCATCTATTTGAGCAAAGCAGCCAAGATTCATACCCATTTAAAAGTCTCAACCTGCTTGCACCGCTGCTACAACCAAAAAACTGGGGCATCAACCGCTGGCTATTTATGCTCACAAGGCCCTTTCGCAAGACACTAAAGCGGGTGTTTCGCCCCAGCTCATTTGATCAAGAATTTCTCGATTTTTTACGCGACCGAGACCCGCTCCAACCGCAAGTACTGCCGATAGAATGGGTGGGTGCTCTAGATAAATGGGTTCGACAGTGCAAGCACAGTAAAGGCAGTGATTTTGGAGTAAATATTATTCAGGGTAGCGGGGATAAGACTCTTGACTGGGCTTATAATCTATCGATCTTTGAGTCCTTACTGCCCAATATGAGTCTACATATTGTAGACAGCGCGAATCATCACCTAGCCAATGAAATAGAGTCCCTGCGAACAGAAATATTTACCGCTTTGAGCATGGATAGTTCAGCTTAGCTGCTGGGAATAGTTCGAGTCTTACCCTGGTCATCAATGGCAACAAACACAAATTCGCCCTCGGTCACCTTGCAGGGTTCGGACTTGTAATCATCGCTAATCCACACTTCAATGGTAATCTTAATTGAGCTAGTGCCCACTGCCGTGGTGTTGGCATAGCAGCCGACAACTGCGCCAACGGGTACAGGATTAAGAAAAGACATGCTACTAATAGCCACCGTGGCAACTCGGCCCTTGGCGATGCGCCCAGCCAAGATTGCACCGGCCAGATCCATCTGACTCAACAGCCAACCGCCAAAAATATCGCCATTTGCATTGGTTTCTCTGGGCATGGCAATGGTCTGCGAAATAAGTTTTCCTGCAGGTGTCGGCGGCTCATTAATGTTTTGCATTGGCAGGGTTTCTCATCCTTTAGTTGTTTTGGAGCTAGTTATAAATTAATCCAGGTAGCCAGGTGGCTAGCTGAGGCCAAATGGAGAGCATCAGAAGTAGCATTAGCTGCATCATAATAAAGGGCATTACACCGCGATACATGGCTGAGGTCTCTACCGAGTCTGGAGCAACACCACGCAAATAGAATAGAGCAAAACCAAATGGCGGTGTTAAAAATGAAGTCTGCAGATTAATGGCGATCATCACGCCTAACCAAACAGGGTCTAGCCCCATAGCCAAAAGCACTGGCCCAACAATGGGCACCACCACAAAAGTGATCTCTATAAAGTCGAGGATAAAGCCCAGCAGGAAAATAACCAGCATCACCAGCAGCGTTGCCGCGACAATTCCTCCCGGCAGGTTATTGAAAAACTGCTCAACCACCTCTTCGCCGCCAAAACCTCTAAACACTAGCGAAAATATCGCTGCCCCTATAAGAATTAAGAACACCATTGAGGTAACCTCAGTGGTATTTTGGGCTACCTCACGCAGCCTCGAAACAGTAAGCTGACCCTTGAATGCCGCCAGCAATGTGGCTCCAAAAGCTCCGACACCTGCAGCCTCCGTTGGCGTAGCTGCGCCGGTTAAAATCGAGCCCAATACTGTGACAATTAAAAACACCGGCGGCAACAGGTTGCGCATAGCTCTCGACAGGGTTTTGCTAACAGGTCCAATGTCGGGCTTACTCTGGTTAGCGGGCCGAATAAAAACGATCACATACATTAGGTACATCAACACCAAAATCAACCCGGGGATGATGGCACCGACAAATAAATCGCCAATGGATACAGTTTTGGGCGTAAAAATACCCTTGTTTAGCTGTGCCTGTTGATAGGCGCTAGACAGAGTGTCTCCCAGTAACACCAGGGCGATTGAGGGTGGAATTATCTGCCCCAACGTTCCTGTCGCTGCTATCACCCCTGTGGCCTGAGCCGATGAATATCCTCGTTTGAGCATGGTTGGCAGTGACATCAGGCCCATAGTAACCACGGTGGCGCCCACAATACCCGTACTTGCAGCCAGCAAAGCTCCAACTAAGACAACCGAGATCGCCAGTCCACTGCGCAAACCGCCTAGCAAGTCAGCCATACTTTCTAAAAGATCTTCAGACAGGCGCGACTTCTCTAGCATCACCCCCATCAAAATAAACAGCGGCACTGCAATTAATGTGGTGTTCTCTATGGTGCCAAATAGTCGGTTCGGCAATGCCTGCAAAAAGGCCATATCAAAGTAGCCGGTTGCCGCTCCCACTAGGGCGAACAGTAACGCAGTACCAGCCAATGAAAAAGCTACCGGATAGCCTGCCATAAGCACTAAGCAAACGGTGAAAAACATCAAAAAAGGAATAAATTCAGCCATTAGAGGTGCGGCTCAATACTATCGGTGTCCGGGGTATGGTTGTGCCCAGAAAGGGTCAGTGCACTTTTTAATACTTCAGCGATACCTTGCAGCAGCAAGGTCAGTGGCATTGCCAACATCAGAGTTTTTAGTAAATACACAAAGGGCAGCCCGTTGTTTTCAGAGGAGGTCTCCAGTATCGACCAACTGGCAGCAACATAGTCCCAACTCATCAAAAAAATCAGCAGCGCCACCGGAATCAAAAACAGTATCCCCCCTAGAAGATCAACTATCGCCTTGCGTCGCGCAGAAAAGTTTCGATAGAAAATGTCTACCCGCACATGGCCGCCACGCTTCAAGGTAAATGCAATGCCCAGCAAAAAAACTAAAGCATGCACGTAAGTAACCATTTCTTGCAGCGCAATAGAACCAGACTCCAAGAAATAACGCATCACCACCACAACAACCACAAGAGCTACCATGAATATTGTCAACCAGGAAATAAGTCGCCCGGTATACTCTGTAAATCGGTCAATTAAGTGAATACTGCTGCTTAGCATCTGCATAGAGTTAGTTTCTGCATAAAGGATGTTGCTTACCTGTAGTTTTTCTGGGTACAGATTAAAACTTTTATTTAGTATACCCTTCCCGCCGCTGGGCTCATAGCCACCAAGCCTAAAGACGAAGTTTAATCCGGCCAACATCAACGAGAATGGCGTCGCTATACATCAAAGGCTGTCGCTTTTATGCTGGGATAGCAGGCTAATTTAAAATGTGCCGGTAAATTGAGATTCTGCTGGCCACGCCCTGCACCTATAATAGCGCTGAAATAATGAGGCTAAAATCTCGATCTAAAATTCCGGGAATAAAAAGCGTCGATAATTTTTAAGTTCAACGAGGCAAGTTATGCGCAAAGTCCGCGGAGCTCTTTTAGAGGTCACGATCATACTCTGCATTGGAGGATTGATTGGTGCAACGCTGGCTGTTGTCTCCAACTATTTTATCATCGGCGCCGAGTATCTCGGCAAGCAGCGAGAAACGGGCACTCTGCTCAATCTGAAGTATGGTGATCAGTCTATTTCTCTGTCCAGCTTGCTGTTTCTGTGGGCAGCCGCCGCTGTGGTGCTACTGATAAAAAAAGGCCTAAAAGTCACCTCTTGGACAGGGCCGGCGGACGCAATTTACGCCGCCCATCAGCCTAACCATCCCCTAGACATCAAGCAGGGTTTTGCCTCAACGTTGGCGGCCTTTGCCTCTGCAGGCGGTGGCGCTTCCGTTGGCCAATATGGCCCAATCGTGCACTTTGGCGCCACCATGGGCGTCTGGCTTAAACGTTTCATTTCTAGTCGACTTAGCTATGAAATCTATCTTGGCTGCGGTGTCGCAGCGGCTATTTCCGCCGGATTCAACGCTCCTATCGCTGGAGTTATCTTTGCCCATGAGGCTATCTTGCGGCGCTTCTCTGTCAGTGCTATTGCGCCAATTACTGTGGCCTCCATCTCTGCCAGCACCCTCAGTAATCTCTGGTTCCCAAATGCCACCGCGTTTGAAATTGGGACAGCAGTACCCGGCCTGTCTGAGGTAGTACCCTTTCTGATGGTATTAGCACCTGTTTTTTCGATGGTCGCCATTGCCTTTATGATGACACTCAGGTCGTCGAGCAACTGGGCAGCGCGCACTAAAATATCACCCACAGTTCTGTTGTTTGCTGGCGCTACCGTTTGCGGCGTAGTAGGAATCTGGGTGCCTCAGATACTAGGGCTAGGCATCTCAAGTATGAATCAGATGCTTGCCGGAGATTACGGGCTAACCTTGCTCACCACTGTACTGGTAGCCAAAATTCTAGTGACCGCAATCTGTCTTAGCAGCGGCCTATTTGGCGGCGTATTTTCGCCGGCACTGTTCATAGGTGTTGCCTCTGGCGCGCTGGCAGGCCAACTGCTTACTGCACTTGGTTTTACTGATGTGGCTACCGTAGTCACCTTAGCTGCTATGGCTGCAGTGAGCTCCGCAGTGATTGGTGCGCCACTAACGGCTGTAATGATTGTGCTAGAGCTGACCCATTCCTATGAATATGCAGTGACTGCCATGATAGCGGTAACCCTTTGTAGCCTTGTGACCAACCGGCTGTTTGCGCTCTCTTTTTACGATCGGCAGTTACTGGATAGAGGTATTGATATAGGCAGAGGGCGAGATGCGCTTGCGCTGAGCCAAGAGCGAGTTGGAGACATTGCCAGTGCTGACATTGTTCAAGCAAGCCCAGATACAAGCGGTGACCAGGTCTACCAGTCTCTCCTGGCCTGCGGACACACAGAAGCCTATGTAGTTGCTGAAGGCCAACTGAGGGGCAAGCTTAGTATCTATGACGCAATTAAAGCCTCGGCAGATCCAGTATCTAGCACTATGGATGTGGCCCCTGCTAGGCTCTATACTGACCAATCACTCGATTATGCCATGCATAAAGTCAGTCAGTTTTCGGGGGAAAGTCTTCCTGTAGTGGATAGAGCCACCGGCAGACTCTGCGGCAGATTGACGGAGGGGGCATTATTTCAAGCAATAATTGCTGTGCAGCGGAAAGCTCGCAGGCCCGAGTAATACAATTTTTATAATAAAAATAAGGAGTAGCCTGTGAAAAAGCTACTGCAAAACAGCGTCCTCTGCTGCTGCTTGTTATCTACCATTGTCCTGGCGAATGACTTTGACGCCGGCATGCAAGCTGTTCAGCGAGGGCATTACGAGACCGCTTTACGCACCCTATTACCCTTAGCTGAATCTGGCATGGCCAAGGCGCAAAACAACCTTGGTCATCTGCATGAAAAAGGCCTTGGTGTATCTCAAAGTTATACAGAGGCTCTAGCCTGGTACGTTAAAGCAGGAACTCAGGGTTTGGCCAAAGCGCAGCACAATGTTGGCATGCTTTATTTCAATGGTACCGGTGTGGTTAAAGACCACGCGGAGGCCTATGCCTGGTTTGAACTAGCCGCTTCGCAGGGCTTACCCGAGGCACAGTACATGCTAGGCCTTAGCGAATATAGGGGTATGGGGCGAGAGATAAACCAGGGTGCCGCGCGAGTCTGGTTCTTAAAATCTGCCCTATTGGGCTATGCCAATGCCCAGTTTATGTATGCCTATATGCTGCAATCTGGTGATGGTGGGGAGTCAGAGCCCAGCACTGCAATGGTTTGGTCGAGCATTGCAGGCCGCAATGGTAAATCTGGAGCAGCAGCCATCAGCTCAATGTCCGCACAGCTGATGACCGATGCCCAGCTCAATGATGTCGAGGCAATGATCGAGCAGTGCCTAAATACAAACTATGCGGATTGCCCGCAATAATAAAGCATTAGTTCAATACAGTTGCCGACCTCACATTAACTCTATATTGAGTCGCCGAACTTACGATGGGGCCAACGCCGGTATTTATGGTGACTGATCGACCAGCGGGCAGAACCGACTCTAAATTGAACCATCTTGACTGCTCCCCCGCAGTGAGCCGCAGTCGTATGTTGACCATGCTAACTGGACTATTATTGAACGTGGTTATCAGCAGATAGCCCTGATCGGACAGGCTGATTTCGGCGGTTAGAAACAATTCCGGCTGTAACTGCAGTTGAGCTGATGCCAATCCTTTCTGCGCCTGCCTTGCCAAATCACCGCCAGCCATAGCCGCCTTCTTGAAATAACTTGTGGCCTGAGCATATTGCTGGTCATCCAACGCTGCATTACCCAAATAATAACTGGCCATTGGAGTAGGTAATAGTTCGTGACTGCGCCTGATATCAGCCAACCCCTGACTTTTCTGTCCCATCTCATGGCGCAGTACGCCACGCGCTAAATAGGGACTGAAGTATTCGGAATTCTTGCCAATGGCTGTGGTGAAGGCCTTTTCAGCATTAGTGAAATTGTTTTGCATCTTCCAGCTGAGCCCGCGTAGCTCCCAAAAATAGCCCTCATCTGATTGCACGGCAATGGCTTTATCGAGCAGAGCTATTGCCTGTTTTGGCTGCTTATTTTTCAGCGCGGTGGCGGCTTCTTGCGCAGCTTGGTAGGCCGGCGCATCTGTTTTAAGCTGAGCTATAGCGGCTTGATATCGCTCTGCATAACGCTGGCCACTTGGCAGGGGTGCAGCTCGCGCCTGGTTGGCCTCTACGCGCTGGATAGAGGGGGGATGGCTGGCAAATAATCCTGCAACAAAGCCACCCTGTTTACCCTCGCTAAGTTTGACAAAGGTGCGCTGAAGTTCGACGGCCCCCTGAGGCTCATAGCCAGCGCGGGACATGTAGAGCATGCCGTAATAATCAGATTCGAGCTCGTCGTCGCGGCCATATTTCGCCATCCAAGCAGCTGCCCCCAACTCCGATGCTAAGCCATAAAGCTGTGCACCCTCTCTGCCCTGAGTGCCGACACCTACAGTAAGGAGGCCAAGGCTAGCCAGAGTGCCACGGCTCATTTGTGAGGCACCGTGACGGGCTGCGGCATGGACTATTTCATGAGCCAACACAGCAGCCAACTGCGACTCATCAGCTAAATAGGTCAATAACCCACGATTGATCGCTATTTTCCCGCCGGGCAATGCCCAGGCATTGGGCACGGAATTATTTAGCACCACAAAGCTGTAAGGCAGATCTGGCATATCGCTGACCGCCGCCAGCCTGTTGCCAACCGTTGCCACATAGCGCTGAAGCTCGGCATCCAAATAATAGTCTCCGCCCTGTGACTGTCGCGATGGTCGATAGTTTTTTTCACCTAGGGCAATCTCTTGCTGGGGCGATATGAGAGACAGCTCGTTTTTACCTGTCACTGGATTGACCGAGCAGCCAACAAGAGACAGAACTGTGGCTATGGCTATTGCGTAATAGGTTAGTATTCTAGGGTTCATTTAATTATTCCGTGATTCTCAGCGACCTTCATAGGTTGCTATAATGACAGCACTAAATGCACTGGATTTCCATAAAACGGCGAATTTAAATGATGTTAACAATTATTTCTCCCGCTAAAAAACTCGACTATAACAGCCCAGTCGCTAATGTATCCCCTTCGCAACCTGAGCTTTTGAAGCATTCCGAGGAGCTGCTGTCTGGATTAAAATCCCTGTCGCCTCAGGGTGTAAGTGCTCTAATGGGCCTTAGTGACAAGCTCGGAGCACTTAATTATGAGCGCTTTCAGGAGTGGTCTACGCCCTTTACTGCTGAAAATTCAAGACCAGCGGTGCTAGCATTCAAAGGGGATGTCTATCAGGGCTTGGCTGCAGATCAAATGAGCGCTGCAGAATTGAACTGGGCTCAGGATAATCTGCGCATTCTGTCAGGTCTCTATGGCCTCCTCCGTCCACTGGATCTTATGCAACCCTACCGGTTGGAGATGGGAACTAAATTTAGCAATCAGCGCGGCTCGGATCTTTATCAGTTCTGGGGTGACATTATTACCAAGCAAATCAATAGCCTTTTGAGTAAAGACTCAGATGCTGTGCTGCTTAACCTTGCGTCCAACGAGTACTTTAAATCGGTACAGCATAAAAACATTCAAGGGCGTATTGTAACGCCGGTATTTATGGATAAAAAATCCGATAAATTTAAGATTATTAGTTTCTTTGCCAAAAAAGCTCGCGGCCTGATGAGCTCATACATCATCAAGAACAGGATTACTAACGTCGAGGACATCAAAGGATTTGACGTTGATGGCTACAGCTTTAACTCAGCCATGAGTGAAGGGGACAAATGGGTCTTTACCCGCGAACAGTAGTAAGTAGTAGTGCGTTATGAATATGCCATTTTCGCAGGCCTGTGAAAATAATCGTGGGCCAATATTAGCGTTGCTGCAGCCGCTGCTTGCAAAATCAACATCCGTTCTAGAAATTGGTAGCGGCACTGGACAGCATGCGGTTTGGTTTGCCAAACATCTGCCCCATGTCAGTTGGCAAACCAGTGATCTAAAAGAAAACCATATTGGGATTAATCAGTGGCTAAACGCTTATCCAGCGCAAAATCTATCGCCGCCAATTGAATTAGACTTAACACGGCCGGACTGGCCAAAAGGCCAGTATGACTGTGTCTATTCAGCAAATACTGCCCACATAATGCCTTGGGAGGCAGTGGTCAACCTGTTCGCCGAGTTGCGTCAACACCTTCCCTTTTCAGGGCTTTTTTGCCTCTACGGTCCTATGGCCTATCAGGGTGTTATTGAGCCGGAAAGTAATGTGCAATTTGATCAACAGCTGCGACAACGTGCAGCCCATCAGGGTATACGAGATTTCTACGATCTCAATCGGCTAGCCGGAGATGCTGGCCTGATACTATTGGACGATCACGCAATGCCAGCCAATAATCGCTTACTAGTCTGGCAAAAAACTGAGCAGTAAAACGTGCTCAACCCTCAGTTGGTAATCTAAAGCCAAACCAATAAATATCACCATGCCCACGCGATGATTATTTAGAAAGGCTTTAAAGCAACCGTCGCGCTCCCGAGTTCTAGCCTGTAGATGCTGACCTATAAAGTACAGCGCCGCCGCCCCTAGCCCAAGGCTATAAAACCATCCTCGACCAAACAGGGCACCCGCCCAAAACAACAGCAGCAGCGCCATGAACTGAAGCAGCGCAATAATTCTCAGATCATACTGACCGAATAAAATCGCTGTGGACTTAATGCCAATGGCTAAATCGTCTTGGCGATCAACCATCGCATAGTAGGTGTCAAACGCCACAGTCCACAAAATCACCGCAGCAAACACCAACCAAAGTGCCGGCGGCAACGCCTCCTGTTCTGCCGCAAAGGCCATAGGGACTGCCCAGGCCCAGGCGGCACCCAAACCAAGCTGAGGCAAATGGGTCACGCGTTTGAGAAATGGGTAAGTAGCTGCCAGTGCTAAGCCGCCTAAAGAGAGCAAGATAGTCATGGTGTTAGTCATTAACACCAAAATTAAGGCGACTAGTAAAAGCACAAAGAACAATATGAGGGCTTGCTTGGCTTCTATTTCACCCATGGGTAACGGGCGCAGTTTAGTTCGCTCGACGGCACCATCCACATGGCGATCGGCGTAGTCATTTATCACACAGCCTGCGGCTCGCATTACCAGGACACCAGCGGTAAAAATAACTAGGTTGGCCGCAGAAGGGGCTCCCTCAGCGGCAAGCCAAAGCGCCCAATAGGTGGGCCATAATAAGAGGAAAGTGCCAATAGGTCTGTCGAGGCGCATTAGTCGCAGCCAGCGATTAACGGGTTTAATTGTGTCTGTGCTCATGGTTTGGGCAGATATCCAAAACAAAGATTTTGATTGTAAGGCTTAAAACCGGGCAGGAATACCTCGCTGACCAATAGTGGTTTTTGATCTAGGCGAAATACCGAGCGCCTGCCCCAGAGCGGCGCATCAAGCTTGCCTAGTTTAGCAGGCAGCTGCCTATTGGCATGAGTATGACAGGCCACCTCAACCGGCTCCCTGCGCATGGTGGGGTCTTCAAATAACAAAGCCCCCAAAGGCTTGTTATCAAGATGGCGCAGGCTCCTTAGGCGCCCAGTCAAGGTGCTCAGTGGGATAACACTTCTAGCATAAACCCAGGGCACAGAATTCCCCAGCAGGATCACTTCACGAATCAAAGCTACCCGTCTCGTCGCTAGCCCCAGGGCGCGACGCTCAGAAAGCTTGGGGGTATCAAGTTTCTGTCGCAATACCTGTACAGCAAAGTTACCCTCGCTGGCATGAATAAGTCGTTGGGTCAGTGAACCTCTGTCCAACAGCCAACCTCGCCACTGCTTTGGCACTGACAGATCAGAGCCTGGGGTAATGCGGCGCCAAGCAGGCTCTTGATGAAGACGGACACTGGAGTATCTAACCGACGGCAAGAGAATCAACTACCCTTTGGATAAATTTCAGGGAAGCCCTCAGGGCGCGCTCGGAATCGCTTGTATTCCCAC
Organism: Porticoccaceae bacterium; assembly: GCA_018663035.1. Taxonomy (GTDB): domain Bacteria; phylum Pseudomonadota; class Gammaproteobacteria; order Pseudomonadales; family Porticoccaceae; genus HTCC2207. Next base: position 6,076 of record JABJEX010000020.1, on the reverse strand, counting down.
TGATATTGGCTTGGGGCCAGGGCAACTATAGATTCAACATCACGATTAAGTGCATCCAGACTAGTCTGCTGGTCACCACTGTATATAGCTTCGCTGGCAGGTCGAAAATACAGCTTCCAACCTCTGGGCGCCCGCAGGGCTGCACAGCATATTACCTGAGCACCAGACTTTTGAATTAGGTTATGCACCAGGGTCATGGTTTGCGCTGGCACACCAAAGATAGGTGAGAAGTCGCCACTGTTAGGCGGTGGCTGCTGATCGGGAAGAATTGCTGTGGTTTCTCCGCGACGCAAGGCTTTAAGCAGTGCGGCCACACCGCGTACATTCGTGGGTACTAGTGTGGCACCAGATCTCTCTCTTGAAGATTTAACCCAGCTTTCCAGTTCAATCATTTTAGGCGGTTCGTAGAGTGAGGTCATGATGGTCTGTTTGGAGATCCATAGGCCAAGCACTTCCCAGTTGCCCTGGTGCGGTATAAGCAGGATGGTGCCACGCTTATTATCCAATGCAGTCTGCAGAAATTCCTGACCATCAATGCCGACAATTTTGCTGGATAGCCACTGTGACGATTTGCGCCAAAGTCTAGGGGTTTCAAAGAATGCCTGACCCAACTGAGACATTCTCTGTTTGCAGAGATCATCTATCTGTGCGGGGCTGAGATCGGGATAACAAAGTGGTAAATTGATCTTGGTAACGCGATAGGGCCGCGAGTTGGTCCAGCGCAGCATCACACCTAGGGCGTCACCAAGACGCCTAGATACCGCCAGCGGTATCCGGGCAATTAGGCTAAGAAGCAAAAGTATGGTTTTATTTTTCAAAGCTTCCCTAACAACTCGTTTTTAAGATAGTGACGCAAATCTTCACCAATCTCACCGTGCTCAAGGCCCAGTTCAATATTGGCTTTTAACAGGCCCATTTTACTACCGCAATCGTAGCGAACACCCTCGTACTCATATGCCAAGACCTGCTCTTCAGCAAGCAGTGTCTGTATCGCATCGGTCAACTGATACTCACCGCCGGCTCCTGGCTTAAGTCGGGCCAGATGACTAAATATCTGGGGAGTGAAAATATATCGCCCAGTGACGCCCATATCAGAAGGAGCGTCTTCCAAAGCGGGCTTCTCAACGATCTTGTCTAACAGGTAAACCCGTTCACTCTGCTTGGCACCACTGACTACACCATAGGACGATATATCAGGGCCTGGCACTCGCTGCACCGCGATCACTGAGCTTTTGTAAAAATCATAAAGCTCAACCATCTGTTTAACGGCCCCCTTTTTGTGATGGATAAGATCATCGGCGAGAATCACCGCAAAGGGCTCATCACCGACCAGGTGCGCAGCGGTCGACACTGCGTGCCCCAGGCCCAGCGCTTCATTCTGACGAATATAAGTACAGCTGACTCCCTTGGGTACAACATTTTGTGCAATGGCTAAGAGGTCCTTTTTACCGCGCTTTTCTAGTTGGTGTTCCAACTCATAGGCCTTATCAAAATGATCGGCAATGCTACGTTTGGTGCGGCCAGTGACAAATATCATCTCTGTTATACCAGCTTCAACTGCTTCCTCAACCGCATATTGAATAAGCGGCTTATCGACGACGGGCATCATCTCTTTGGGGCTGGCTTTAGTTGCTGGCAAAAATCTTGTACCCATGCCTGCAACAGGAAACACTGCTTTGCGGACTTTTTCTCCGTGTCTAATATGAACCATTTACGACTCCCTAGGCTACATCATTATTTATCCAGCGGGCATTATATCCATAACTGATTGGCTCTAGGCCATTAAATACAGTCATTAGCTAAGTATTTCCCTATCTTTCTGGCTATGCGGGTTTATAATTGCGGGTTCTGTTTTTCGCATAAAATATTTGTAGGTGATATTCGTGGGCAATCTTTGCGCTCCTCCTGATACCTTTCAGGAACTTATAGCAAGACTTCAAGAGTACTGGGCTGAAAAGGGCTGTGTGGTTATGCAGCCCCTCGATATGGAAGTGGGAGCCGGCACCTTTCACCCAGCGACCTTTCTGCGCTCAATAGGCCCAGAAGTTTGGAATAGCGCCTATGTTCAGCCTTCTCGCCGACCTGCAGATGGTCGCTACGGAGAAAACCCTAATCGTCTGCAACATTATTATCAATTTCAGGTGGTTATGAAGCCATCGCCTGCTGATTTTCAGGAGCTGTATTTAGGCTCATTGCGCCACCTAGGTATAGATACTCTGGTACATGATGTGCGCTTTGTGGAAGATAATTGGGAGTCGCCAACACTCGGGGCCTGGGGCCTGGGCTGGGAAATCTGGTTGAACGGCATGGAAGTCTCGCAATTTACCTATTTTCAGCAGGTGGGCGGGCTTGAGTGCTATCCAGTGACCGGTGAAATTACCTATGGTCTTGAGCGCATAGCTATGTACCTGCAGTCAATTGATAGCATCTACGATTTAGTCTGGGCACGGGGTCCTGACGGCGATGTGAGTTATGGTGATGTGTTTTTGCAAAACGAACGAGAGATGTCTACATACAATTTCGAACATGCAGATGTCGATTTCCTGTTTGGCGCCTTTGATCAGTATGAAAAAGATGCCAACCGCCTAATTGACGAGAAGCTTCCACTGCCTGCCTATGAGATGGTAATGAAAGCCTCGCATACTTTTAACCTTCTGGATGCGCGTAAAGCGATCTCTGTGACAGAGCGTCAGCGCTATATTTTGCGTGTTCGCACCCTGGCTCGAGGTGTTGCTCAGGGTTACTTCGACTCACGAATGGCTGCTGGCTTTCCGCTTGCGGACAGCGCTATTGCTGCGGAAGTCATTGCCAAACAGTCAGGAGAATCAAAATGAGCGCGGATTTTCTGATTGAACTAGGCACCGAAGAATTACCACCAAAGGCTTTGTTGTCCCTGTCAAATGCATTTACCTCAGGAATAGTTGATGGCTTCAGGGCTGAGAAGCTATCTTTTGGCGAGGTGACCTCCTACGCTGCACCTCGCAGATTGGCTGTTGTTATTAACGGCCTAGATACACAGGCCCCAGACGCCGAGATAGTCGTATGGGGGCCGCCAGTCAAAGTTGCGTTCGATGCAGATGGGCAACCCACAAAAGCAGCGGAGGCTTTTGCCAAGAAAAATCAAATACAGCTGGCCGATCTTGCCAGCTATTTAGAAAACGACGGCCAGCAGGACAAGCTCTGTGTGCGCCGCACAGAAACTGGTGCAGAGACTCGCCAACTGTTAGCTGAGGTAATTAACAACAGCCTCGCCGCGTTACCCATTCCCAAGCGCATGCGCTGGGGCTCCAGCAAAGAAGAATTTGTTCGTCCAGTGCAATGGGCGGTGCTTTTATTTGATGGACAGGTCTGTGAGGAGCGTATTCTCGGCATTCAGGCTAGCAATGTAAGTCGCGGCCATCGCTTCCACAGTGAGGGCGATATTTCGATCGAGTCTCCAGCGAGCTATGAACAGCAGCTTGAAAGCGCCCATGTGATTGCAGACTTTGCTAAACGCCGGGAGATTATTCGTGCCGGAGTTACAAGGTTGGCAGAAAAAATTAAAGGCAAAGCTATCATAGATGAGGATCTGCTCGACGAGGTTAGCGCGCTTAATGAATGGCCCGTTCCACTAATGGGTCGCTTTGATGAACATTTTTTATCAGTTCCTGCACAGGCACTGGTTTCATCAATGAAAGAACACCAAAAATATTTCCATGTGGTAGGTAGCGATAACAACCTGCTGGCTGCCTTTATTACGGTGGCCAATATCGAAAGTACAGATCCCGCACAGATTATCGATGGCAACGAAAGAGTGATTCGCCCTCGTCTAGCAGATGCGGCGTTCTTTTACGAAAATGACAAAAAGAACTCGCTTGAGAGTCGCCGTGAGGCACTTAAAAAGGTTGTTTTTCAGGCAGAGCTTGGTTCAGTTTATGAGAAGACTGAGCGAGTTGCCGTTTTAGCCGAAACTCTTGCTTCGGTAACTGGTGCTGACGCTTCACTAGCGCGTCGCGCAGCAGAACTGAGTAAGTCAGATTTGGTTACCGATATGGTTGGAGAGTTTGACGACCTTCAGGGAACTATGGGCCGTGACTATGCGCTAAACGATGGCGAGCATGCTGAAGTAGCTGAGGCGCAGTACGAACAATACCTACCACGTTTTTCCGGAGATTCTGTCCCCAGCACAGCCACTGGTGCAACATTGGCGCTGGCAGATCGTTTGGACAGCCTGGTTGGGATTTTTAGTATAGGTCAGCAGCCGTCAGGGTCTCGCGACCCCTTTGCCCTGCGTCGCGCTAGCCTGGGTATATTGCGGATTATTATTGAACGCAATGTGGATGTAGACCTACGTAGTGCTATTGCCAAAGCCGCCGAAGCATTTAGTCAAAATAGCAGCGCTAAACTATCCAGCAACGAAATATGTGAGTCAGTGCTCACTTATATTTTAGAGCGCTTCAAATATTGGTTTAAGGAAGAAGGAATACAATCAGAGGTATTTCTAGCCGTGTCTTCGTTAGGCCTTTCTAACCCTCTAGATATTAATGCCAGGGTGCAGGCGGTGCATCAGTTCTCGCTATTGCCTGAGGCTGCAGCCCTCGCTTCAGCTAACAAACGGGTCTCTAATATCCTTGCCAAACAACTGGGAGATCAGACACCAGCCGCAGTTAATACTTCGCTGCTGCAAGACGATGCTGAAAATAAGCTGGCGTCTCAGATCGCAGCGTTAACACAGTTAGTAGCGCCATTGATAGAGCAGCGCGACTACAATGCGGTGCTTAGTCAGCTGGCCAGTTTGCGAGAGGCCGTCGACAGGTTCTTTGAAGATGTTATGGTGATGACTGATGACAGGGCGCTGCGCGAGAATCGTCTTGCTCTCCTGCACAGTTTGCATAGTTTATTTATTAATGTCGCGGATATTTCTCAACTAGCTCCTGCAAATAAATAGGGCTATTAAATGGATTTAGTCAAAAGAGCTTGGTGGGCATTTAGGTCACTGATCTTTTACTGTGGCTTTGTGGCAATAGTGGCCATAATGAGCACTATTGCCTGCCTACTTTTCTTTTTGCCCTTTCGCCCACGCCAGCGTATAGCCACTTTTGGCAACCATCTTGTAATGCTTTGGCTGGCACTAACCTGCGATATAAGAATAACCGTTAGCGGCAGAGAAAACATCCCCGAAGGTCCCTGCGTTATTTTGAGTAATCATCAAAGCACATGGGAAACATTTTATCTGCAGTGGTTTTTTCAACCAGCCAGCGTAATTCTTAAGCGAGGCTTAATGTGGGTGCCACTATTTGGCTGGGGCCTAGCATTGATGCAGCCTATTGCCATTAAACGCTCACAGCCGGCTAAAGCCATTAGGTATGTGTTAAAACAGGGTATGCGCCGCATTGCCGGCGGTAACAGAATCGTTATCTATCCGGAGGGCACTAGAGTTAGCCCCGAACAGCTAGGGGTGTTTAAAACCAGCGGGGCGGCGCTGGCCAAAAGTGCTGGTGTGGCTATTCTTCCTGTGGCTCATAATGCCGGAGAGTACTGGGCGCGAGATAGTTTTATCAAGAGGCCTGGAACCATTCACCTGCATATCGGACCCGCTATAGATAGCCAGTGCGGCGACCCTCGGCAGCTGACCGAACAGGCAAAAGATTGGATTCAACGCGCACTGTAACTGCCAACTTCTTCTCAAAGTCGCGCTTTCAACCTCTATACAATTCATTTCTTAATCTCATTGCTGTATCGCGAACAGTATGAGCCTGAACCAGCTATTAGTTAAGGATGGAGAGAAATGGTTTCCAAACCCCCCCACAACGCCCTGCACCAATGGAAAAGCGCAAGAAAAACCGTCGCCTATTGGTTGACCAAAGGGAAGAGGTACGTTTTGAACCCCTGACAGAAAATCGCCGCCAAAATCCCGAGCGGCGATCCTATGATAAAGACATGCGGAAAACTATCGGTTAATTTTATTTGATAGTTTTTTGATATTAAACATCTAGATTTACTACTGACAGCGCATTGGATTCGATAAAGTCTCGACGCGGCTCTACATGGTCACCCATCAGTGTAGTAAACATCTGGTCTGCAGCTATAGCATCTT
>JABJEX010000095.1 GCA_018663035.1 Porticoccaceae bacterium | reverse complement strand
CAGATGGTTGACATAATGGTGGTAAGCCAGATCCCTAAATCCATCAGTTCAATGGTCTTAAAAAGTGCCAGAGTATGGTCGGCATTGACCGCGTAGGTAACACCACCAGTGCCAAATAATTCGATATGCATTGCAGTATTGCCAAACAGGGTGATCCAGAAAATGCTTAGCACTGTGGGTGCCAGCAGTACTCCAAGCATATATTCTCGGATGGTCCTGCCCCGCGAGATACGAGCAATAAACATGCCGGTAAACGGTGACCAAGCAATCCACCAGCCCCAGTAAAAAATGGTCCAGTCACTCTGCCACTGACTGTGCTGTGCTGGCGCAAGCCAGACGCCTAGCGCCGGTGCATTGATAAAATAGTCTAGGCCATTGTTGAAAATCGATGTCAGCAGGTAAATGGTAGGGCCAAATACAAGAAACAACACAAGAATTAGTAGCGTAAGGCGCATATTGAGTTCGCTTAGAATACGAATCCCGCGATCGACCCCTGTTAGTACAGAAATCGTCGCCACCAAAGATATGGCAGCAATTATTAGGCACTGCATAAAGACACTAATCTCGATACCCAGCAGGTAATTTATGCCTGCATTCATCTGCTGCGCCCCCATACCTAAGGAGGTGGCTATACCAAATACCGTACCCAGCACTGCTAGCATGTCAGCCACATAGCCTATGGGGCCATAGATGCGCTCCCCAAAGACCGGATAGAGTGTTGAACGAATAGATAGGGGTAGACCTTTGCGATAGGAAAAGTAGGCAAAGCACATTCCTAAAAAGGCATACAGCGCCCAACCATGGAGGCCCCAATGAAATAATGTAATACGCATAGCGACCTGAGCTGCCTCTGGCGTCATCGCCTGTGCATCACTGATAAACGGATTACTCTGCAGATAATAGATAGGCTCAGCCACACTCCAGAATAGAATGCCAATACCTATGCCGGCGCCAAACAGCATGGAGAACCAAGCAAAATAGCTAAACTCTGGACGCTCCGAATCTGCCCCTAGTCGAATTTTTCCATACTTGCTCGTAACCGCAACGAGCGCCAACAGTAAATAGAGGTTCATCAGTAAAATGTAATACCAGCTCAACTCGGTGGCGATAAAATCTCTGGCGGCGCTGTACAGCGCATCTGCAGTGGTTGGCTGGATTAGCGTAAACAGCACAAATGCCGTGACTAGCACCGCAGATCCTATGGCCATTGCTGGCTGTATACTGGTTAACAGCCTGGGTTTTGCTGGGGGCATCTGGGTCCGTCTCCGTTGATTAGTATTTTTATTTTAAAACGATACAAATCATATTGTTATTTATAAAAAAACCCAGCGCAACCCCTATTTCTGTGGCAGCTCAGGAGCTGCCAATTACGCAGCGATAAAAAAACTAGTCAACCTGGATAAATCCAGTTATGACAGGGCCTGTAGCCTATCCTCTTGTATCCAAGCAATAAAATTTTTAATGCCTAAGAGGCTGTATTTGTTGCTGGTCTGAATGTGGTTTGATTTCTATGATCCCGCCCATACAGCAGGGGTGTAATCTGCTACTTATCAGGCCGCAGAGACGGCAGTTTTTATGGGGTTTTACCATGCAAGAACAGGCTCATTTACCACTCAAAGGTGTACGAGTTGTCGACTTTGGTCAGCAGATTGCCGGCCCAGCTGTGGCCATGGTATTGGCTGATTTAGGCGCCACCGTGGTACATATCGATCCGCCACAGGGGCCGCAGTGGAAACATCAAGCCAATGCTATTCTCAATCGCAATAAAAGCTGTTTGTCGCTGGATTTAAAAACTCCGGCTGGGTTAGAGCAGGCCATGCAGTTGATTGATCATGCCGATATCGTTATCGAGTCTTTCCGCCCTGGTGTCATGCAGAAATTAGGTGTGGACTTTGCTGCTCTGCGAGACAGTCGCCCTGAGCTTATCACCCTGTCGGTGCCTGGTTTTGCCAGCAACGACCAGCTGCGCAGAGAATGGAAGGCCACCGAGGCCGTGGTCGCGGCAACGGCCGGTGCCTTTACCGATATGGGATTTAACCGCGTTTTGATGGGACTTAACCCCTGTTTCTCGCCGCTGCCTCTGGCATCTTCTTACACTATTACACTGGCCGCGAGCTCGGTTGTTCTGGCGCTACTGGCGCGGCAGAATACGGGCTACGGCGACAGTATAGAAGTACCGGTAATTGCAGCCATGATGGAAGGGCTGTCCTATAACTCCTACCAGGTGGCCGGTCTTCCTGAGCGCTATAAAACTATGCGCGAGTTAGAGATAGAGCGTCGCCGTGCAGAAGGGATTGAATTCGATCTCAGCTACGATGAGTTGCAGGAATATCTGGATCCCTTCTATCGAACCTACGAATGTGCCGATGGGCGAATGTTTTATATTGTCTGCCCCTCTCATCGCAATCACGCCCGCCGCTGTCTTGAGGTGCTGGGCCTGTATGAGGAAGTCATGGCAGAGGGTATGCCGGAGGTGGTCGATCTTCACCTGCCGGTCAGCGAGTGGGAGGGTGAGAGTTCGTTGGGTGTCTACCCATTGCCAAAGCGCTGGGCAGATATTATTTCCGCGAAAATTAAACTGGTTATGAAAACCAAAACCTCTTCAGAATGGGGGCGTATTTTTGGCGAGAGCCGTATCCCCGGCGCGCCGCACAGAACCACGAGAGAGTGGGTCAATAGCAAGCATTGCAATGACGCTGGCCTCATAGTCGAAGTCAATGACCCGGAGTACGGTTTGATGAAACAGCCTGGCCCAGTGGCCTGGCTAGAGGAGACAGCGCACAAAATGCTATCTCCATCGGCGCGTAGCTTTGTCTCTTTTGATCAGGCACTGGCCTCGCTGGCTGCTGTTAATACGCTGCCTCCCTCACCCAAACCTGAAGCCGATCTATCGAAAGGCTGGCTGGATGGTCTGCGCGTGTTGGATCTCACCAATGTAATTGCTGGGCCTCATTCAAGCGCGTTTCTTGGACGCTTTGGGGCTGAGATTATTAAGCTCGAGCCAGTGATTCCCATGTATGACCCGCTGATAGGAACTCTGTTTGCTTTCCAGGCCGATATGGGCAAGAGCAATGCGCTTCTTGATAT
>JABJEX010000094.1 GCA_018663035.1 Porticoccaceae bacterium | reverse complement strand
TGGTGCCCGGGGCCGGACTTGAACCGGCACGGTGTTGCCACCGAGGGATTTTAAGTCCCTTGCGTCTACCAATTTCGCCACCCGGGCGTCTAACTTAGGTGGGCTTTAAACCATCTTTACAATCTGAAGGTTCTACCAGTCTTTCAGACTGGACTTGCGGTCGCTACCGGCATCCTGCCTCACGCGACACTCGAGCGTCCTGCTCATCGTCTACCAATTCCGCCACCCGGGCGTCTAACTTAGGTGGGCTTTGAATCGAAATGGAGGCGCCGGTCGGAATCGAACCGACGATGGCGGAGTTGCAGTCCACTGCATTACCACTTTGCTACGGCGCCGTTGCTACATTTCAATTTTTGACCTAAACAGCATCCTTATCGGTGGTGCTTAAGAAGGGCGCTATTCTAGGGGTTACCAGCAATAAATCAACTACTTATCGGCATCGGCACTCAATTGAGGCCATGCAAGTATCAGGTATTGAATCATTGTCCATAATGTCATGAATGCGGCGGCATAAATTGCCACAAATCCCAATAACGTGAGCATCTCTTGCTCTGGTTTTGCCAGCAACAGAATGGCCACAGCTACCATCTGGACCCAGGTTTTAATTTTTCCCATAAGGGACACAGCCACGCTACCTCGGTCACCCAGTTCAGACATCCACTCGCGCAGTGCTGAAATCACTATTTCGCGACCAATAATCACAATCGCGGGCAGCGCAAACCAGGGTGTTGAGTGAACCTCTAACAGTAGTACCAATGCCGCAACCACTATCAGCTTGTCTGCGACTGGGTCCAAAAACGCTCCAAAGGCGGTAACCTGATTGTATTTGCGGGCCAAATAGCCATCTACCCAATCTGTGAGTGCCGCAGCACCAAAAATAGCCGCTGAGGCGAAGTGATGCCATTCCCAAGGCAAATAGTAAACCGCTATAAACACAGGGATCATGGCAATGCGCAGAAGCGTCAAAATATTGGGTAAGTTCCACATAGAGGTTTTTGTTTTCCTTAGTTAGCGCGCTGCAAAGTTACTCATTGTACAGGGCACTGTAAATAGCTTCAGCTACCTTTTTATTTATATTAGCAACCTTCATCAAGTCTGCAACACTGGCCTTTTGAACTTCGCCTATGCCACCAAAGTGTTTTAGTAGGTCGCGACGCCTAGTGGGCCCAACACCTGGAATACCCTCTAGGGGTGAGGTGCGACGCTTTTTGTCTCGCCGCGCCTTGTGGCCAGTAATGGCAAACCGGTGAGCCTCATCGCGAATCTGTTGGATCAGATGCAGTGCCGCCTGCTGAGGTCGGGCGATAACTTTATTGTTTTGGTCAGCTAAAATAAGCGTCTCTAGGCCAGGCTTGCGGCTGGTACCCTTGGCAACACCTATAATCATCACCCCCAGTACCCCTAGATCAGACAACACGTCTTTAGCTATGCCTATCTGACCTTTGCCGCCATCGATCAGCAGTATATCTGGTAGCTTGCCTTCGCCCTTCATCAATCTTGTGTAACGCCGCCGAATCGCCTGCTCCATGGCTGCGTAGTCATCACCACCTGTGATGCCTTCAATATTAAACCGCCGGTAGTCGCTTTTTAGGGCGCCGTTGCTATCGAACACAACGCAGCTGGCAACCACAGCCTCACCACTACTGTGACTAATATCAAAGCACTCCAGCCGCTGAGGAGCTTGCTCAAGCTGCAATGTGTCGCGAAGTGACTCGAAGCGTTGCTCGATAGTTTTTTTCGAAGCTAGCTTGGCGGTCAGGTTTTGTTCTGCTGTGCGCTGCGCAAGCTCCAGCCATTTGGCACGAAAGCCTCGCACTGAATCACGGATCTCGATATTGCGGCCTACTCGCTCTTTTAGTGCTTCAGTTAGGGCTTGGGTGCCTTCAATACTGGTATTTAATAGGATCTCTTTGGGCAAGTCAGGACGCCCTCCACCACTCAGGTAGAGATGAGGCAAAAATTCATCGAGGAGCTCACTGACCTGCTCGGCCAAAGGTGCCTTTGGGTAGTAACTACGGCTCCCCAAAATGCGCCCCTGACGCACATAGAGCATATGCACACAGGCCTGCCCGTTGCTCACTGCACCCGCTACCACATCAATGGTACCCCTGCCCTTTTCAATCATCTGCTGAGCCTGTACCTGACGCAGTGCAGCAATCTGATCTCGGTGCTCCGCGGCCTTTTCAAACTGAAGTTCTTCGGCGGCTTTTTCCATATCCACCTCAAGCTGTTTGAGAATACGGTCGCCTTTGCCGTCGAGATAGAGTCTGGTGAGATCTACGTCGGCGCTGTAGTCCTCGGCACTGACTAGATTTACGCAGGGTGCGGTGCAACGCTTAATTTGGTATTGCAGGCAGGGTCTGGAGCGGTTTTTAAAGAATACATCCTCGCACTGGCGAACCTTAAAGGTCTTTTGTAAAAAGCTCATACTCTCTCGCACCGCATGCACTGAGGGGAAGGGCCCAAAATAGGTGCCCTTGGCTTTTTTGGCGCCTCGATGGAAGGCTAGACGCGGCCATGTATCGCGATCTGACAAAAAGATATAGGGGTAGCTTTTATCATCGCGCATCAAAATATTGTAGGGCGGATGATATTGTTTAATAAGGTTGTGTTCGAGAATAAGCGCTTCTGTCTCGGTTTCTGTCACCGTGACATCTACCTGGGCTATGCGCCTTACCAGTGCCGCGGTTTTGGCGGTTAAACCAGTTTTGCGGAAATAACTACTGACACGGTTTTTTAAATTCTTGGCCTTGCCCACATACAGAATATTACCCTCATCGTCGAACATCTGATAGACGCCCGGTCTCTGGGTGAGGGATTTAAGAAAAGATTGGTGATCAAAAGCCATATCCGATTGTAGCTGGTCTTGGCACTCGCCGCATTAGCCTAGCCCTGAATAAATTGCCGACTCGTGGTTATTTAAAGCGCTTATCCCCAACCTTACACACTAGCTTGTCAGCACTTGAGACCGTAAATTCCAAATCCAATACTGTGCTGACAAAATGCCACTGGCTGGTGGCCTCCTCTGCTGTCAGAACTAGCTCTGACCAGCCTCTCTGCGCCGTGTCTACTGCGTAGAGTTCGGCACTGGTATTTTTCATGGCTTGGGCCAGCACCTCGGGATCTGTCGCCAAATAGGTTTCGAGGCCCGGGCTGCTCACTCCCGGAGTCCCAATTTCGACTCCAACAGGCTGACCCTGATCATTGGCTAGATTGAAGGCCCAGGCATTATGGGTATCCCCTGCAAGTATGACTGGGTTCGCGGCGTGGTTTAGCAGGCTATCAAACAGCCTGTCACGGCAGGCCCAGTAGCCGTCCCAAGCGTCCAGATTAAAGGGCAGACTGTCTTTGGCCAGTGTCTGCATCATACGCAATATGGGTCGATATTCTGGTTTGGTTTGATCCAGCCTAAGTTCTTCGTCGGTTAAAGTGGGAAGCCCAAGTTTACCGACTAAGACCTGCTGGCCCAGTATTTGCCAAGTGGCAGATCTCTGTTTGCTAGCCGCCAGCTCAGCCGTCAGCCACTGCTCTTGATCGGCCCCGAGCAGATGCCGATCGGGATCAATTAAAATTTGATTTTTAAAGGTCTCAGTATCGGGTAGATAGTACCAGCCACTGGGCAAGGTCTCGCGACTCAGATCTTTGATGCGCTGGTAATCAGTAATTGCGACCGGCTTACCACTACTAAAATCAAAAGGTAGGTCAACCCTCTGTATTTGGTCAGCTGATTCCAGCGCCGCAAGCTCTTCACTGATCAACGTCGCATTGTCGCCACTGATCCTGTAGGCCGCTGAGCGCATTGGAAGATCTACCCCGTAGTCCAGTGGGCGGTCTCGACCATGAACCCTGGTATCCAACATCATTAGGTCGGCCAGATTGCCGATCTTGAAGCTACGATAAATAGGCGCCTGATCACCGGCAGAGCTCGTCCGTATGGGCATCCATTCATGGTATGCCTGTCTGGCATTCTGTGCGCGAACTGCAAAATCGCCCTCGCCTTCATTGTGATTTTCGGCTCCAGCTTTCCAGCAGTCGTTGGCTAACTCGTGATCGTCCCACACACAGATAAATGGGTGCCGAGCGTGCACTGCCTGTAAATCCTTATCGGTGCGGTAGAGGCCATAGCGCATGCGATAGTCTTCGAGAGCTAGAATCTCATTGCTTGGCTCTACCTTCCGACCCAACTTGTCGGTTGCCACTGGGTTGTCATAGACACCCTCGGCATATTCGTAAATGTAATCACCAAGGTGCAGCACCAAATCCAAATCCGTGTTGGCCATGTGACGATAGACATTGAAATAGCCCTGGGGATAGTTAGAGCAAGAGCAGACACCTAGGCGAAATTTCTCAATGCTGCCCGAGGGCAAGGTACGGGTTCTGCCAATTGGGCTGCTCACCGCACCACTGCCGCTTAAAAAACGGTAAAAATAATGGCTGTCAGGCACCAGGCCAGTGGCATCAACCTTGACCGTATAGTCTCGAGCGGCGTTGGTCGAGGTAGAGCCCGCGCTAATTATCTGGGTAAACTTAGAATCTTTTGCCACCTGCCAACGACAGTCAATATCGGCGTGCTCGCCGCTACCAGGAATCAATCGCGTCCACAGTATCACTCGGTCTGCAAGCGGGTCGCCGCTGGCGACACCATGGGTAAAGTAGAAAGGTTCGTCGGCGTAAACCTCAAATCCTCGCAGTGCCAAAGCCCCTAAACTGGCACCAAATCCCTGTAACAACTGACGCCGACTAAGCCCTGAATTACCCATAATATTTTGCTCTTGATGACAAATTTTAAGGGCTGAGGGTAACTCATAATTATTATTCGCGTAAGTTAAAAAACCGCTATTAGGTGGTTTAAAAATGACCTGTCAGTGTCGAGTCTGCCCTGACTGATTATGCCGTCTGAGCTGCAACCTTTGGCGGCCAGGCGAACAGCTGATTAATGAGATCCGCACAACGCTCTATATGCCCTAAACAGTCCCATACAAGAGGAGGCACCCCATGGGCAGACTCATTGCGCTGTTGCGGCAGAATTCTCTCGAGAGAGCGGCAGTATTTATTAGCCCTATCCGGATCTTTAACATGACGAAAACAGGCGTCGGACAACCAGTTTTTTTCATTGGCCAATGTCAGTAGCTGCCGCAGCATAAGGTCTTGGCGGTTAGCTCTGATCCGCAGTGCATGCTCTATAACACTGCAGGCTTTAAGCTGGACCTCGGCACCGAGGGAATAAAAAAAGAAACTGTAGAGAGCCATGTTTCTG
>JABJEX010000002.1 GCA_018663035.1 Porticoccaceae bacterium | reverse complement strand
GGGTACTCATCCCTACCTGGCGACTAAACCAGCATCATATAGTAATCTGGATATTATCCGTGCAGTTCAGTCGGCAGATTTTCCGGTGTCTGACAAAGTCGTTTTAATTGGCCAGTCTCAGGGTGCGGCAGCAGCCTTTGCGACAGCGGGTTATGCGCAAGACTATGCGTCTGAAATAGATATTCTTGGTGTCATTGCGACGGGCATTCCGATGTTTACCCCACGCACTATCGAGATTATTCAAGAAACCCGTCCCAATGATGTGGTGGACCCTATGCTCGCCTACAACTTCTTGGCGCTCACATTGGTAGAGCAGTTTAATGATGAATTCAGCTACAGCGACTTTATATCAGAGGTTGCTATGCCAACCGCCATGGCAGTGGATACCACCTGCCATTCTGATGTGAGGGAGTTGGTTGTGGAGAATGGATTAACTTACGACACATCGTTTAAGGTTTCGCCGACGGATGCGCTTAAAGGCGCATTTGCACAGATGGGTTATCCAAGGTTTGATATCTCGGTGCCGGTCTTTATTGGTTCAGGGGTTAATGACCGAGATACGCCGCTGCGGATGCAAGCGAGTCTGGTCAAAAAAGCCTGTGTTTCGGGGGCTATTATCGAGTCGCATATTTACCCGGGCCATGATCATTTAACGGTACTTAATCACTCCACAGTCGATTCAATACCCTTTGCTCGTAATCTATTTTCAGGGCAAGCTATCGTTGGAAACTGCGATGCTCTTTCGTTCTGAAGCTTTGCTATTCAATAGTTTTGCGATTTGCAAAATACGAAGTGGGGCCCTCAAAAATAACTGTTACTTTTATACCTAAAATATAATGATGGAAATATTACAATGGAACTCAACGCTAACATCACAGCTGTTGCGACTAATGGGGCCTGAGGTGTTGGCGAAGCAACGGCGCGCAAGCTTGCCACTAGATCAATGTTTGCTTCGAATAGATTTTGCAAAAGTACGTCACTCTCTGCAGTCGCTGCCTCTGACCATGGCCATGGTTTTGGCCGTAGTAGTGGTTTTACTGTATCTCTGTCAATCTGGGGAATTTCCAAGTGCGATTAAGTAATTCAGTTCTTGGTCGATATATTCTTACGTAGTTGGCGACTCGCTACCGGATGGGTCTGCGTCCTCGCCCTTGGAGTCAATTACTTAGTCTCCCCGATAGCCGCAGGGTTTGGCGCAGAAATACCACAAGCCGATGGAGGCACACTGATGCCTATCTTGGGTGGACTCTTAGGGCTTGGCTCAATGCGTAGCGCAGAACGCATAAAAGGGGTTGGTAAATGAAGCATCTAAATGATATTGAGAAAGTCGCAGCAATGGCATCCTTGTCAGCACTTGCAGTTTTTTTTTATGGTTTTGATACTGTAATCATGAGGCTTTTCACTTCTTCCACTTTTGCATACTTCGCACAAAGCTAAAAAGCACTTTCCTCATATTTTTCAATATCTTACAGTGTTTCACCGCTACACTGGGGGTGTAGTGGTCGCAGGTTCAAATCCTGCCGTCCCGACCAATCAAATAAAAAAGGCCATCTTTTAGATGGCCTTTTTTATTAACCGCCAATTTTATTAACCAATAAGACGGCGGAATTTACACAGGGAGCAAAGCGACCCAGCCGCCAGAACTTATAGTCCCATGGCTATTAAGATCAAACCCTCTATTCAATAAGCCAATCAGCAGGCTCTGGCAGCTACCTGATAGACCCAGTAGCCCCAGACCCTAGTCACAATATTAAGAATAGGATAAACTGTCGTTATTCAATTAAACATAATTCGCAATGATGTACAGCTTGTAGGCCCTTCGTGATCTAAGGTAAGTAGCAGGTTTTAACCGTTTAGAGGGCAGCTAGCTATGAAGGGCATGTTATTTATTTCTTTTTTAGATCTGGTCGAAAGTCAGTATGGCCCAGATACTCTCGAAGTAGTCCTGTCCGAAGGTACCGCAGAAAATAGCGGTGTTTATATAGCGGCAGGAGACTATCCCCACACAGAGTTGATTGCGCTGATTGTCAGTTTGAGCAAGCACACTGGTATTGAAGTCTCACACCTGATTAAGAGTTTTGGTATGTACCATTTTGCGGAGTTTATTGCTGCATACCCGCAACTGTTTACCGATCTAAATTCCTGCTTTGCGCTGCTGGAAAAGGTCGATAGCTTTATCCACCAGGAGGTCAGGCTCCTCTATCCTGGCGCTACTCCACCCAAGTTCGATTATCATCGGGTGAATGAGGACACTATTGAGTTGCTGTATCAATCGCCACGCTGTATGGGTGATGTGGCAGAGGGTCTGATACTTGGCTGCGCCGCCTATTATGGCGAAAAGATTGGCATTAAGCGCGAGCGCCATGGAGATAAGTCTGGCGCTCTCGAACGGTTTACGATTACTCGCTAGGTTATAGCTGTCTCTGTAACCAATTGGTTAAATCTTTGTAGACGTCTTGCTTATTGATCTCATTCAGCATTTCGTGGCGGCCGTTGTCATATAGCTTTAATTCCACGTGCTGCAATCCCGCTTTAAGAAGTGCCTGTTCAAGCTTTACAACGCCTTTGCCGTAACCCCCAACAGGGTCTAGTGCCCCGGAAAATACATAGACCGGCAGATCTCTATCGATTTTGGCCATTGCCGCTGGCTGGGATAATTGAATGAGACCTCGAATAAAGTCATACCAGGACGCTGTGCTAAGAGCGCCACCGCAAAGGGGGTCGGCTATGTAGCTATCAACGACTGCTGGGTCCGATGACAACCAATCCCTGTCAGTACGCTGGGGCGTAAACTTGCGGTTGAAGCTTCCAAATGACAGCTTCTCCAAGAGATTGCTGCTATTTCGGACCCCCAATCTTGCTCGCTCTATCCAGGCGATTCCAGCAGCTATTTTGAAGGCTGCGGGTGAGTCGTAATTAGAGCCTGATAGAACTAAACCTCTGAGGCGACCTTGAATATTACTCTGTAGTTGCCGTCCATAAATCTGACAAAATCTGGCGGCCATAAATGAGCCCATACTGTGGCCCATAATAATAATAGGTAGCTGCTGTTCGCTGGCTATGTGATTGATAAGCTGCCATTGGTCATCGATCATCTGGTTCCAGCTGTTTTTGTCGCCATTGTGGTAGAGGCTGTTGGCAGCTTCGCCAGTCAAACCATGACCGCGATGGTCATCGGCGGTAACCATAATGCCATGCTGGTTAAGATATTCTGCAATATGGGCATAGCGTGCACTGTGCTCGGCCATGCCATGCATAATATGTAGCCAAGCCTTAGGGGATTCTGGTGTCCACTGATGATAGTAACCAGTACCGGTTTCACCGCTATTGAATCTGAGAGATTTGTTGTCCATGTATCGGATCCATTTTTAATTGTTATCAGTCGACTTAATTGCAGTTGACCAGCTGCCAATTCCAATCTGCCAATCCCAGAGCCAACAAGCCCTGTGTAAATACTCGTTTGGTACTGTGACTGTAGTCTATTCTTAATAGTACAGCATGACGCTAGGGATAGATGAAACTACAGGAAATTAAATCGTTAGAGACACCCTATGTAGGGGTCACTGATCAAGAGTATCAACTTGAAAAGCATCGCTTGCAAGTTGAGCTTTTAAAAATCCAACAGCGGATAATCAAAGACCAGCAGCGACTAATTATTGTATTTTAGGGTAGGGATGCGGCCGGCAAAGGGTCTGCTATCAAACGCTTTACCGAAAACCTGATGCCTACCCATTTTCAAATTAATGCTCTAGGTATTCCTTCAGAATCAGAATCTAAGTATTGGTTTAAGCGCTACGAAAAGCACTTCCCCCGGTTGGGGCAAATTGGTTTTTTTGATCGCTCTTGGTATTCCAGAGCGCTGATAGAGCCAACCATGGGGTACTGTTCTGAGACGCGTTATAAAAGCTTTATGAACAGGGTGCTAAATTGGGAGCACAGGCATATGGATAATGGCTTGTTGCTAACTAAGTTCTATTTATCAATCGATAAGGAGGCTCAGCTCTATCGATTCGAAGATCGCCTCAACAATCCCTTGGCCTACTGGAAATTTTCAGAAAATGACCTTAACGCCCGCAAGAAGTGGGCGGTTTTTACAGATTACAAAGAACAGATGTTTAATCACACATCATCTGATCGCTCGCCCTGGGTTGTTATCAATGCCAATCAGAAAAAAGAAGCTCGTTTAACCTGCATGCTCTATTTGGTAAGAGCGTTTGGGCGGCTCAATTTTGAATCTCTGACACGAGAGGACACTAGGGTTACGCATACGATAAGGCTTGGTGGTGTGAAATTTCGCGGTCTTACATTACAGCAGCTGGCTGTCCTTAAAGAGCTAAAAGCTCAGGAAAAACGCTATGTAGATCTCGACTAGCCAGCGGTTGGCTTACTTAGCAATCAACTAGGCGCAATCATCAGTCGGCCTCTGTGCGATATATCTATTGGCTGGTGACCACCAGATAGCAAACCAATTCTGTTGTGCCGCTATTTACTATTTTGTGCTCAAGATCGGCTCGGTAATGAGCAGAGTCACCCTGTTGCAGTTCGCAGTTGCTGGTACCAGAGAGCAAATGTGCCTCGCCGCTGGTTATGGTCAGTAACTCCTTAGTGCCCTCGAAATGTGGTGAACTCGTCAAGGACGCGCCAGGGGCGATTCTGAGCTCATAAAATTCGATGTTTTTCTCTATATGTAACGGCGATAAGGTGCGAATCTGACATTCTTTGTCGTTGCGAAACAGGTTGCTTTTGTCCTCACCATGAACCACTTCAATCGTTGATGAAGCCCAGGGTTGGTCAACCAGTTCACCAATACTCATGCCGAATGCCTGTGCAATTCTGAAGGTGACGGTTAGTGTTGGGTTGGCTTGTCCACGCTCGATCTGACTCAGCATGGAGCGGCTTACGCCAGAGACGCTGGCCAGTTGGTCTAGTGTCAATTTATGTTTCTTGCGCAGCTCGATGACTCTTGCGCACAGCGCTTGGCTCGTTGAGCTGGCTTGATCTTCTGATCCAGTCAAAATTTCATTGCCCTATTGTTGATTGAATGGCTCCGTTATGCAGGATTAAATTCTTGCATAATGGATTGTGCATCTCTACGATACTAGAATTATTTCTCTTATATTAACATGTGGTTGGGAGCTGTACAGTATGAAAGCGCTGGTGAAGCGAAATTCCGAGAAGGGACTCTGGTTGGAGGATGTGCCTGAGCCCGAGATGGGCATCAATGATGTGTTGATTAAGATCCATCGCACCGCGATATGTGGCACAGATATGCATATTTATAACTGGGATGCTTGGGCTCAGGCAACAATTCCTGTGCCTATGGTGGTAGGCCATGAATTTGTCGGTGAGATTGTTGATGTGGGCAGTAATGTCAATGATTTCCGCCCCGGACAAATTGTCTCTGGTGAGGGCCATGTAGTCTGTGGCCGCTGTCGTAACTGTTTAGCGGGCCGGCGCCATCTCTGTGCCCATACCAGCGGCGTTGGCGTTGATCGCCCTGGTGCCTTCGCAGAGTATCTCTCGCTACCCATGTCCAATGTCTGGGAACATAGCCCCGGTATTAATCTAGATGTGGCGGCTCTATTTGATCCCCTAGGCAATGCTGTGCATACAGCACTTCAGTATGACCTGCTCGGTGAGGATGTCTTGATTACCGGTGCAGGCCCCATTGGTGCAATGGCTGCGGCTGTATGCAGGCATGCGGGAGCTCGCCATGTGGTTATCACGGATATCAATCCCCAGCGTCTAGCTTTAGCCAAGACATTGGGGGCCACCTGTACCATTGATGTGAGCCGTCAAAATATCGCTGATGTAGCAACAGAGCTAGGTTTGAAAGAAGGCTTTGATGTGGGCCTTGAAATGTCCGGCCAGGGTGCGGCCTTTCGGGATTTACTGGCAAATATGTGTCACGGCGGCAAGGTTGCCATGTTGGGGATTCCCAGCGAGGATATGGCAATAGATTGGCGTCAGGTGATCTTCAATATGCTCACCATCAAAGGTATCTATGGTCGAGAAATCTATGAAACCTGGTACAAGATGTCGGTAATGATCGAATCTGGTTTAGATATATCGGCGTTAATCACGCATCGCTTTGGGTTTGAGGATTTTCAGCTTGGTTTTGACGCTATGAATTCGGGGCAGGGTAGTAAAGTAATACTCAACTGGCATTAGTATTGGGGAACATTATGTACGGTACGTTTCAACAGCATATCAACAGTGAGCTAGAGGTCATCCACGGCGATGGTCTCTATAAAACTGAGCGCGAAATCAGCGGTGCACAGGGTGCCCGTGTAAAAATCAATTCCAGCGCTGAGGTGATCAATCTCTGTGCTAACAACTACCTTGGATTAGCACAGCACGCTGAGGTGAATGAAGCAGCCGTAGAGGGTCTGCGCCAATACGGCTATGGTATGGCCTCGGTACGTTTTATTTGTGGTACCCAAACGTTGCACAAACAACTAGAGACTATGCTCAGTAAGTTTATTGGTACAGAAGACTGCATTCTCTACCCCAGCTGCTTTGATGCTAATGGGGGCCTGTTCGAGACACTGTTGGGGCCTGAGGATGCGGTGATAAGCGATGAGCTTAATCATGCCAGTATTATCGATGGTATTAGGCTCTGTAAAGCGTCTCGCTACAGGTACAAAAACAATGATATGGCGGACCTGGAAGCGCAACTTAAGGCTGCTGAAGGCTCGAGATTCAAGTTAATTACCACCGATGGTGTTTTCTCCATGGATGGCACAATTGCTAAGTTGGACGAAATCTGTGATTTAGCCGAAAAATATAATGCTCTGGTCCATATGGATGACTGTCACGGCAGTGGCGTCTTGGGTAAAGGTGGCCAGGGAACCCATGCATTTCGCCACTGTACAGATCGAGTCGATATTATTACCGGTACGCTGGGTAAGGCGCTCGGTGGCGGTAGTGGTGGTTTTACCTGCGCCCATGCTGGAATAGTTGATCTGTTGCGTCAGCGCTCCAGGCCCTATCTGTTTTCGAATACTGTAGCTCCGCCCTTGGTTGCTGGCGCTATCAGGGCGTTAGAGATTGTTGAGAGCTCAAACAGGTTGCAGTCGAAGTTGATGGAAAACACCCAATATTTTAGACTGGCTTTAGAGCGTTTGGGTTTTGAGCTGTTACCTGGAGAGCATCCCATAGTGCCTATCATGTTGCATGATGCCAATGTTGCAGCCAAGTTTGCCTCTGCAATGCTTGAGCAGGGCGTCTATGTGGTAGCTTTCTCTTATCCTGTGGTGGCTAAAGGAAAGGCAAGAATTCGTACTCAGATGTCAGCTGGATTATCTAAACAGGATTTGGATTTTGCTTTGGCGGCGTTTGAAAAGGTCAAAAAAGATATGGGCCTTTAGTACTTATGGGCCAGCAATGCTTAGGCGCAAAAAAAAGGGCAGCTCCAAGAGCTGCCCTTTTTGCTAGATGCGCTTATTAAAAATTCTTGCGCAGCGTCAAACCATAGGTGCGTGGCGCATTGGGGTAACCGCTAAAGCTGCCGGGAGAAGCTGTGGTCGGGAATGCCGATATCAAGCTCTTGTGGTCGGTCAGATTACGGCCCCAAATCATTGCATCCCAGCCACCATTGGCACTGCTGAGGCCCAGACTTGCGTTGACATTATCTGTACCGCGGCTCGCGAGGCTAATGGGAATAAGATCAGCAATGTTTACATCTTTCTCATGGACATACTCAATGCGGAAGAAGCCTTCGGTACCATTTTTGAGATTAAACGAGTACACAGCATTGGCGTTAAAGGCTAGCTCGTGCACACCAGCTGGCTGAAAGCCACTTAAATCTACGGTGCTCTCACCTGGTGCACAGCGGTATCTCTCTTCTGCCAGGCCTGTAGTGTCACAGGTACCATTTACAAATGAGTCGTAAACCGGATCAATGGCGATACCAGAAAGGCCTAAAACTAGGCTATCAGATACAGCAAATAGAGCATCAAATTCGATGCCTTTGTGCGTCTCTTCACCCGCATTAGCCAGATTAAAGCCGGTTCCAGAGAAAACATTCGACTGGAAGCCTTCAATTGTCTGCTCGAAGTAGGCTAGGTTTAGATAACCATTGTCAAAAGTGGCTTTTAGACCGATTTCGATGTTAGTGGCATTTTCTGGGTCCGCTGCTCGGTTATCCGGTGTACGACCATCGACAGATAAGTTGATTGAAGATGCCTTGAAGCCTGTTGAATGCCCCACATAGGCTGTCATGTTGTCGTTGAGGTCATAGGCTAAACGCAGTGTATGGGTCAGGTCGTTGGACTCAAACACACCAGACTCGTTGGCATTGGGGTAGTTGGGGAAGGCAGGAAAGAATTGCAGTCCAGTCAATGAATCAAACGGGCCTCCAGCCAGTGGCAGTGCTGCAAATGTATCGACAATAATGACATTGGATGCCACTGTCTTTTTGTCTTCTGTGTAGTTCAGGCCAAGTGTTGCTGTGAGGCTGTCGGACACAAAGTAATCAAACTGACCAAATACTGAGGTGGCAACGCCATTCATATCGAAGCTCTCACCTACGTTACCTGTGCCAGGCTGATAGAAGGAAGCGGACAGACCGGCGATAGATGGCAATAGGTTGGTTCCTGTAATGTTGCCTCCCGCCAGATAGGCTCCGACCGCTGCTGGATCAGCAGTTGGAGACAGCAGGGCTGCCAGTGCCACATTACCCGTCGCTGCTATTTCTGCCTGAATAGTTTGTCCCAGAACCATGGCTGTTGCCACTGTGTCCAGATTGCCCGCCATACCAGCTGCGGCGAAACCACCCTGCACTAAGAAATCTGCGTAGGGGCGCAGCTGATCGCCAAATGTTACGTTGCGGAAGGTTGCAACCTCTTCGTCGGAGTGGAAGGCTCCGACCATCCACTGCAGATCGCCATCGTCATTTGATGTAAGCCGAATCTCTTGAGTAAAGGTTTCAAAATCATAATCAACGCGATTTTCTTCAACCAGCATGGCTGCTGAAAAGTCGGCATCAAAGGTTGAAGCTAGCGACTGATCTCTTGATGAGCTGATTGAGGTCAGGGTAGCGAAACCCAGATCATAGTCCAGCTGCACAGACAGACCCTTGCCTTCGAGCTTGTTGGTTGGGCTGTAGTTCATGGTTAGGTTGCGCGCCCAGGGATCGACTGGAGCAGTAGCAAAACCGTTGGCTGCGGCCAGGGCAGAGGCAACACCGGCAGCGGCACCATACTGAAGAGAGCTAGCAGCACAGCAGATTTCATCAATCTCGTTGTAGTCACCGATCACTCTTATGGTCAGATCATCTGAGGGTTGAATCAACAGTTGACCGCGGATAGCACTGCGATCACGGGTGTTGACGCTTTCTCCTGTGGTGATGTTGGTTGCGTATCCATCAGAAGAATTGTCGCTTGCTGACAGGCGGTAGGACACAGTGTCACTGATGGGTCCAGTAATGGTGCCCTTAACAATTTGTGAACCATAGTTGCCCGCAGTGGCTTCAATCATGCCGCCAAACTGGTCATCTGGCAGCATAGTTGTCACGCTGATTACGCCCGCAGAGGCATTTTTTCCGAACAGAGTGGACTGCGGGCCACTCAAGACTTCAACACGCTCAACGGTAGGCAGGTCAGCGAGAGAGGAGGCTGATCTAGTGCGAGCTACACCGTCAATATAGACGCTTACCGCAGGCTCAATGCCAGGGTTGTTTGCGCCATTACCGTAGCCGCGAATAATAAAGTTAGTCTGTGCTGAGCTCTGCAGTTGGTTTACCCGCAGTGATGGAACAGCGGATTGAAGATCGATTAAATCTACTATCGACGATTGCTGGATTGTCTCACCACTGGTAACAGAGACGCTGATTGGCACCTCTTGCAGTGATTGCTCTCGCTTACTTGCTGTGACAACAATTTCTTCAATTGCAGCTTGAGCAATGCCAGTGCTAAAGGTGCCTGCGATTGCGATAGACAGGCACAGTTTGTTGGAGTGAAAATTTTTCATAGTAGCCCCTCAAGTGTTTGGCTAATCCCTAAGTTCAAGGATCTTAAAATTGGATGGTTTTGTTGAAGTCACACCAAACAGCTTGGCGCTTTTCAACGAGGATACTTTAGGTACACACGGAGTCTAAGGCAAGCTCTATTTCCAGTATTTATGAGACTTTGAGAGGTGTTAGAGCCTGTTTACTTGCCCCGTTATCATTACGGACGAACAGGCGTTCGCTGGCATCAGTCGGGGGGTTCAAAAAAACCGGCTAACTACTCCAAAGGGGGTGGCATAGTTAGCAGGCTGGTTTTGGAAATTGTTCAAATTTAGCCGTAGCGTTTGAGTATGCGGTCTAAGTTTTTTGGATCTATATTGACCTTGGTTAGGTCTCCCTGAATGTGGGGAAGAGCCAGTAGACGGTGATCCATAACCCGGTACCAGAGCCAGGGAATGTAGGCGAGGAGGTACATGCCGTAGTAGCCATTGGGGAGCTCGGGTATATCGGGGAAGTTGCGCAGGCTCTGATATCGGCGGATAGGGTTGGCATGATGGTCAGAATGACGCTCAAGATGAAACAACACTAGATTGCTCATAATATAATTCGCGTTCCAAGAATGGTGAGGCTGGCAGCGTTCGTAGCGGCCGTTTTCTTGCTTTTCTCTAAGCAAGCCATAATGTTCTATATAGTTCGCTGATGTTAGCTGATACCAGGCCCAGAAATTATGTACAGCCAGAAAGGGCAACATTATCCAGCCAAACGCATAGACTAGAGAGCCCTGCAGCAGGATGCTTAGGAAATAGGACTGCAAAATATCATTGTGCACCGACCAAGTCTTTTTGCCCTGTTTTTGCAGGCGAGATTTTTCCAAATTCCAGCCGCGCACGAAGGTGCCAGGTATTTCTCTCAGGGTAAATCGATAAATAGACTCCCCCATGCGGGAGCTCGCCGGATCCTCTGGCGTGGCGACTAACACATGGTGACCTCGGTTGTGCTCGACGCAAAAATGGCCATAGGCAGGGACCGCCAGACATATTTTTGCCAGCAGCTGTTCAATGGTCGTCTGCTTGTGACCCAGTTCATGAGCCGTGTTGATGCCCAGTCCGCTGTAACCTCCAGCAATAATAGCGGTGCCCAATATTGCCCACCAACTCAGCTCATAGGTCCCCACCACATAGGCAAGGACGATCAACACCAAAAAGTGTAGAGGGACTGTGATATAGGTTAGAACCCTGTAGTAAGAGTCGGCTTCGAGTTGCGATACCAGTTCTTCTGGTGGGTTATTGTTGTCACTACCAATTAACCAATCTAATACTGGTAAAACCGTGTAGTTCATTAGAAGCGGCAAGCAAAGTGTCCATTCCAGCCCGGTTTTATAAAATAGGAACACGCCCATAAGCGGGAATAAAGGTAAGGCTACGGAGTTAAGCCAGAGGTAGCGTTTTTTGTCTTTGTAGCTGATATGCCCTTTTTCAGGATGATCAATGGAATAGGTCTTCATCATTACACTCCATGGCTTCCCACGGGGGAAAAGGAGAGACTTTTTGACCCCAGGGAATGAGTTATTATTGTTATTTTTAGAACTATAATCGCTTCTGATAAAAAAGCCAAAAGGGCATGCCGCTCGGCAATCGACCCTCTGCAATTTAAGTCGGTTTACCGGCAGAAAAATATTCAGCAGAAGTGGATTTCCTTGAATATACTTATCGAAACGCCGTCATTGATGACAGGGAAATTGCTTGAGCAATATTCGTCATAAAATTAACGGAAGATGGACCCAGCGTTTCCTTTCTTTTGTAGATTACATAGACCGCCCATGGATATTGGTTCTTATGGCGCTACTTAATCTATTGCCGCTGTTATTGTTTCTCTACTTCACCAGAGATCCATTTGCTCAGATGGTCAACCAGCGTATCTCCACCGAGTCAATTGAGTGGATATCGTCCTATGATTTATATCTATTTTTGACTGGATTGGGTCTGGTGACGCTCTACCAACTGCTGCCCAAGATCGCTAACTCAGTGGCGCGCAAAAGCGGCATACTGACTCTGGAAGACGCGTTGATTCTAAAAGAGGCCTTTGAGGATATTGTAAGTCTGAAAGCTGACCGAGTCGGAGGTGAGTGTGAATCGCTTATCGTCAACGGTAAACAAGCTCAACCAGATCAGGTATTTCAGAGTATTACCCAGCCCGACCAGCAGATTTACTTTACAGTCAACGCAATCTGGAAGTTTCTTGAAAAAATCGCCGGCAACGTCAGCTTTGATGTGCGGCTTGCGGAAATTGGCACCAAGGGTGAGTTGTTGAGTTGGTATACCCATGGGGGCGAGCCGCCCAGCCATACTATCGCTGAGCTAGACTGTGCTGATAGTGCGCTGCGCCACTGTGTCAATACAAAATCTGTGGTGGTGATCCCAGATATCCAAAAGGAAGCGGAGAAAAAGGTTGGCCAGCATTATCATATGTTTGAAAAGCACGAGAAGGGATCGGTTCTTTGCTATCCTATTTATCATAGGCCGACTAGAAGCTATCCCTATGTTCTATGTATCAAGGCTCATCGAGCTAATCATTTTACGGCAGGCGGAGAAGATTATTACAAGTGGTTGTTTGATCAATTCGGACTGCGATTGGAGTTAGAACACAGCCTTAGGCTATTGAAAGGAGATTAAAATGTCATTAGCTAACAGTAACAATGAGGGACAGGAAGATGCTGGTCAGGGGCAAAAGCCTAAAAAGTTGGTTTCAGTAACTGTAGTCCCCGACAGTTTTACCAAGCAGAGAGTTAATTTGATTGAATCCCACATAAATGAGGGTGTTAAGCGAGACGTTAGCCTATTAAAAAAATTTGGTTTAATGGGCTCCTAAAAACCCTCACTCAATAATCGGAGCAAAAACTTTCCCATAAAAGCCTGCTACCAGTTAGCAGGCTTTGTCTTGTTGTCCCTGATACAAACCATAGCCGATTCCGTACAACCAATAGGTCAACTTAGGGCAGAGGCAATGGTAGGCTCGATAGAAATTAAAGCGCAGCTTAACGAAGAACAGCTTTCTCGCATTGTAGAAATGGCTTGGGAAGACCGCACCCCTTTCGAAGCTATAGAGCACAACTTTGGTCTCAATGAATCAGCGGTCATCAGTCTGATGCGTCGAGAAATCAAGCCAAGATCTTTTCGCCTCTGGCGCAAACGCGTCACCAGTCGAAAAACTAAGCATCAATCATTGCGGTCGCCCGACGTGAGTCGCGGCTATTGCCCCACGCAGTACAAGCGATAATAGGCTATGGCGCTCTTATGAAAAAACTATTTATCTCAACCATCATAACTCTTTTGGCCGCGGTTACATCCCTTGCTGGAGCTGAGAATATTATGCAGGACAAGTTCGATAACCAACCTTTTTTGCGCTGGGCCTACTTTAGTGATCAGGTCATGGGAGGTGTGTCGGAGGGGCGGGTCGAGTTCCTCGAGCAGGCGGGAGAGAGTTTTGCGCGCATGACCGGTTCTGTATCCACAGAAAATAACGGTGGCTTTATACAAATTAGGACAGACGTTGCCAGTGGTTCAGTTGATTCAGCCGCTGGCGTTTATGTGAAGGTTCGGGGCAATTCTCAGCGTTATTTTGTTCATCTGCGGACCTCTGGCACTCTATTGCCCTGGCAGTATTATCAGGCTGAATTTGATGTTAGTAACGACTGGCAAATTATTCGCCTTCCGCTGAGCGATTTTAAACGCTCTGGATCCTGGTTGCGCAAGGCGGTAAAACCAAGTTCGATTCGTAGCCTTGGTGTATTGGCCTATGGTAGAGAGCATGAGGCTGAGATTGATGTCGCCGAGATAGGCTTTTACCAGTAGCTTGGTTTAATCTATGATTAAAGCTTAACCAACGATTAATAAGGTGGATTAAGCATGCAAGGGCCAAGATCAACACAGGGGCGCGGTGCGCTCTACGATAGTATTCTGGATACCATTGGTGACACGCCCTGCGTGCGGGTCAAAAAATTGGTGCCAGACCATGTACGACTCTATGTTAAGGCTGAATTTTTTAATCCCGCGGGCTCTGTCAAAGACCGTTTGGCAATCAGCATCATTGAGGAGGCTGAGCGCAGCGGGCAGTTAAAGCCGGGACAGACTGTTGTCGAGGCAACCAGTGGCAATACCGGGGTCGGGTTGGCTATGGTCTGTGCGGCCAAGGGTTATCCATTTGTAGCTACAATGCCAACCAGCGTATCCATAGAACGACGTAAATTGATGCGCTTTCTGGGTGCTAGAGTCGTGTTGACGCCCAAGGAAGACAAGGCTATGGGCTGTTATTTGAAGGCAGTTGAACTAGCCGAGGCAAACCAGTGGTTTCTTGCGCGTCAGTTCGAAACAGATGCCAATGCCAAGATTCATGAAAATACCACCGCCCAAGAGATACTCGCAGACTTTGCTGGTGACCGTCTTGACTACTGGGTAACCGGTTATGGAACTGGCGGTACTTTCTCTGGTGTAGCCAAGGTGTTAAGGCGTGAACGACCAGATACTAAAATAGTACTCAGTGAGCCCATCAATGCTCAGCTAATTCAGAGTGGGCATCGCCAGGACCGAAGTCCTGATGGCGCACCCATTGGTAGCCATCCGGCCTTTGAGCCACACATGATTCAGGGTTGGACGCCAGATTTTATTCCGGCTGTACTCCAAGAATCCATTGACCAGAAACGCTTTGACCAGCTGGTGCCTATAGATGCTCAGGACGGTATTGAAGCCTCAAAGTTGCTGGCCCAAAAAGAGGGTATCTTCACCGGGATCTCAGGCGGCTCAACCTTTTCTGTGGCGCTGAAGATTGCCGAGACTGCGGAGCCTGGTACCGTCATTCTCTGCATGCTCCCCGATACAGGCGAGCGCTACCTATCATCGCCGTTGTTTGAGGGAGTGGGAGAGGATATGGATGCTGCCGAACGAGCCCTGTCTGAGTCAACGCCAGGGTTTCATCTGCCAGACTAAGCTGGTTAAGCCTTAGTCTGGTTTTGACGCCTATTAAAGGCCTCTAATTGCTCTGCAGTGGCGGCAGGTTGGTGCTTGTCCTTCCATTCACTGTAGGGCATTCCATAGACGATCTCTCTAGCCTGCTCATAGTCCATCTCAACTCCTCGCTCTTCGGCCGCTGCTGCGTACCATTTGCCGAGGCAGTTGCGGCAGAAGTCGGCAAGAATCATCAGGTCGATATTCTGCACTTCTTTATGATCATCTAAATGTTTGAGAAGACGGCGAAACGTCGCCGCTTCAATGTCGATGCGTTGGTCGTGGGACATGACTGAGGCTTAATCCATAGTTCGGTTCTGAGGCTGCCTAGTATAGCAACCCAGTAGAAGCCCTGGCACTTACGCTCCAGGTGCGAGACTTTAAATGCAGATGCCAGGAGCGAGGGTTGCTACGTTGAGCTAACCCAACCCTCAAGGCCTCTGGATCTAGTTTCGATGACTCTTTAGCTCAAGCAGCCAGCTGTCTCCGCGGCGCTCGGCGTCATAAAACACAGCTGCGGTAAAGGAGACCCCGAAAAGCAGGATGAAGTGGGCAGCCATGCTTACGCCCATATAGATCACACTGCCAAGATAGATTCCGAATACCACGGACCACATCCAAGCCAGCACATTCATTACCCACATTCTAGAGACAGGGTCGGGGATGTGACGCAGTGGATTCTTGTTGTGATCCATTACCGCGTTGTAGCAATCGTAAAACCATAAAAATGCTAATTTAGCTTTCATATTTTTACCCTCTAACTCTACTGAGTTTATTTTAATTTTTCTGTTTTTTATTGGCCTACAGAGGGATTACGGCAAGGTTTTTTTATCGGATCATTGCTGGCATCTAGACTTGGCCATGGCTCTATATCTTATCTCGGGGCGATTGATCATCAGATTGAGTGCACAGCGCAGCGGCTCGCTCCAAGAAATCCCAGGCGCTGGCCTGTTTTTACCCCTTTGGGGCTGCGCCGCGCTGCGGCTTGATCCTAGTTATCTCGAGGATAACTAGTCGAACGGAAGGTTCTCACCTAGTCGTACCACATATATAAAAAACCCGCCATAAAGACGGGATTTTTATATATGGCGCACTCGGAAGGATTCGAACCTTCGACCGCCCGGTTCGTAGCCGGGTACTCTATCCAGCTGAGCTACGAGTGCGTTGGGGTCTCATTTCTGAGGTCGCGTACTATAGGTGAGCAAGGCAGTCGAGTCAACAGTCAGTGCAGCCATATTGCTTTGTTTTTAGCCTTATTTTCTGCCGTAGGGCACTGGCACTTTCATGGTCTCTTTTAGCTCTTCCATCACCACGTAGCTGGTTGATTCTTGGACTGCTGGGAGTTTTAGTATGCGGTGGCCCAGAAGCTCTCTGTAAGCGCCCATATCTGCGACACGCGCCTTAAGCAGATAGTCGTAATTTCCCGAGACTAGAAAGCAACTCTGGACATTTTCTAGGTCTAGTACGGAGCGTCGAAATTCCTCAAAATTTTTCTGGGAGGTATGGTTAAGTCTAATCTGCACAAATACGACCAACCCTGCGTTAAGCTTTTCGGGGCAGACCTGCGCTGTATAGCCAAGGATATAGCCATTCCGTTCCAGTCGTTTTACCCGCTCAATACAGGGTGTTACTGAGAGACCAACTTCTCGGGCGAGATCGGTGTAGCTAATACGCCCATCCTTTTGCAATAACCGCAAAATATTGCGGTCTATTTTACCCAGAGAGTCGGAAGTGTTGTTTGCCGCCGCCATTAAAAAATATCCTGTTTAAAAGTTATTTAAAGAAAAATTATCTGGCATTTATCGAATTTAGTAAATAAATACTTACGTTAAACTCTAATATACCAAAATAAACTACAGGGTCGTGTTGACCAAAAAATACAGTCTATTGAGGGTTTTATAATGTTGGTTGGTGTACCAAAAGAAATTAAAAATCATGAGTACAGAGTTGGATTGACGCCTTCCTCTGTGATCGAGTTGGTTAGTCGCGGTCACTCAGTGATTGTTGAGCGAAATGCAGGTGCCGCAATTGATTTTACAGATACAGAATACAGTGCAGCCGGTGCTGAGATTGTTGATACTGCTGAGGAGGTGTTCGCTCGCGCCGATATGATTGTTAAGGTAAAAGAACCCCAGCCTGCCGAGTGCAAGATGTTGCGAGAGGGACAGATCCTTTACACTTATTTACATCTGGCTCCAGACCCCAAGCAGACAGAGCTATTGATTCAATCTGGAGCGACCTGTGTGGCCTATGAGACGGTAACAGATAATCAGGGCGGTCTGCCCCTTCTGGCACCCATGTCAGAGGTGGCAGGACGGATGTCTGTGCAGGCGGGCGCCCATCATTTGGAGAAAGCTCAGGGCGGTCGGGGCGTTTTGCTAGGTGGTGTTCCCGGAGTAGCACCAGCTAAGGTGTTGGTTATCGGTGGTGGTGTAGTGGGAGATAATGCTGCCGCTATAGCGGTGGGAATGGGTGCCGATGTCACTATTCTTGATCGCTCGATAACTAGATTGCGTCAGTTGGATAACGATTATGAAGGGCGTGCACGCTGCGTATACTCGACTCATGCAGCCATAGAGCAATATGCTCTGGAAGCAGATTTGGTGATAGGTGCTGTATTAATTCCAGGCGCAGCAGCACCCAAGCTACTGTCACGAGATTTGATTGCTCGCATGAAAAAAGGCGCTGTGGTGGTGGACGTGGCGATCGATCAGGGCGGTTGTTTTGAAACATCCAGAGCCACGACCCATGAGGAACCAACCTATGTAGTCGATGATGTGGTGCACTACTGTGTAGCCAACATGCCAGGTGGTGTTGCCCGCACGGCGACAATCGCACTGAACAATGCCACCTTGCCCTATGCGCTGGCACTGGCGGACGATCCGGTGAACAGCCTGTTTAGAGATAAAAACCTTCAGAACGGGTTGAATGTTCACAAAGGCATGCTGACCTACAAGGCGGTCGCTGATGCACTTGGATACCCCTATGTGCCAGCAGATGAGGCACTAAAGGCATAATCTTGAATTTGGTGTTAGGCGGAAAAACCATCACTTACAGGTGATGGTTTTTTTTATTTCAGTTCTATCCAAACATGTTCTGCGCGGGCCAGTATATCTCCCTGTGCATTAGCCAGAGCGGCGCCGGAAAACCCTTTGCGGCCATCGATATGGCGTTTCCACGCGAAGACTATCAGGGGCTGATTCCCTTGGACTGGTCGATCTATGCTACAGCTCATCTGTGCTAGCAGGCTGATTTTATCTGTAGCTAGTCCCAGCGCAAAGTAACTAGGGCAATCCAGCGCTGACCAGATGTATTCAGCTGCAACATTTCCCTGGGCGTCTAGAAGGGCTGCATCGGGCTGCCAGTCGCATGCAACTAGTGGGACTTCTGAATAACTGTTGCCTACCGAACCGCAGAATAGCCGCAGCCCATCTACAGCATCGCGGTCTGGACCGCAGACAAAACAGGTGCTAAATACATGCGCCAAATCTTTTGGGTATGCAGACCGTGCAGCGCGAGCCTGCGTTAGACTTGGCGGTGTAGGTACTAACAGGTTTAGTTCAGTGGGCTGTGCTGATCCCACCAGCTGGCCTTGATGCTTTAGCGACCAGTTATCCCCCTCTTGGCTGAGGGTTAGTGGCTGATCTAGCGGCGGTGGCCTATGCAGGCGTACCTGACTGGGGCCAGATAGGTTTTTCCCAATAATGCCGCAGCTGTAGCCGCCGTTGCCAGAGTTGGGTGGGCCACAAAAACGCTGTTTGATTTCAACTGTATGTGCTGATTTCACTGGGTCTCCTCTAAGCATACTCTATGCCGCCCTGCTAGAAGGGAGCCTCTGCTACAAAGACTGCTCTTAAAGGTGCCGGATGCCCTTCAACTGTTTTGCTGTGGTCATCTGGATGCAGAAAGTCTTCGAGAGACTCAAATGTCATCCAGTCGGTGGCACGCTGCTCTTGAATACTGGTCGTGTTGATGTCCACCATACGGGGATTTTGCAATCCGTTTTTGCGCATCCAGCCAATAAGGGTGTCAGGGGAGGGGAGATACCAAACGTTGGGCATTTTGGCATAGCGTCCCTCGGGGACTAAAACAGTACCCTGGGGGCCCTCAACAACCAGAGTTTCAAGAACAAGCTGGCCGCCGGGACGCAATAAATCTTTGAGTTCTCGCAAATGGTCCATGGGTGAGCGGCGGTGGTAGAGAATTCCCATTGAGAAAACACTGTCGAAAGCAGCCAATTTAGCTGGCATATGCTCAATACCGAGGGGTAGAACATCCACAGGTAGATGTTTCCCTGAGAAATGTTTTATCGCTTGAAACTGATAGACAAATTTGACCGAGGGGTCGATGCCGATAACTCGTCTTGCGCCTGCTCCCAGCATCCGCCAGCAGTGGTAGCCATTGCCGCAGCCAACATCCAGTACTAGGCGATTATCCAGAGGTTCCAAATGGGGTAGAACTCGATCCCACTTCCAGTCTGAGCGCCATTCAGTATCAAGGTGCATGCCAAAGAGTTTGTAGGGCCCTTTGCGCCAAGGGTGCAGCCCCATTAGCGTAGCCTGTAGTGCCAGTCGGCGCCCCTTGTCCATTAGGCTGATATCGCCAATTGCCACCTGGGTTTGAAGTTCGATATGCAGGGGGTCGATTTCTGGCAATCGCTTCAGTGTTTCATTCCACTCGGGCATGTCCCCCCAGCGTTCAGAGCGCAGTTGCTGAGACAGTTGCTCGGGCAGCGTTTGGCCCCAGTTGCCCAGTGGAGATTCTTCGAGCCAAGAAAGAAAGGCTGTGAAATCTAGTGTTGGAGGTATCATGTGGTTGCTCGCGATTTTGAGAGGCAATTATAGAGTATTTCCGTTAAGGTGTTAGGCGAAACTAGACTGCTTTATTAGGGATAACAATGGACGAGCTTAGATTTGAAGCGCTTGAAGAAAAGATGGCCTATCTAGAGTTGACTAATGCCCAACTTGAGGATGAAATATTTCGCCAGCAACAAGAAATAGACGCTTTAACCAAGGCGCATCGCAATATGGTTCAGCTTATTGAGACGCTTCAAGACAGTGCCTCTGAGCAGAATTTAATCGGTGCCAGCGGCAACACCAATACTGAAAAGCCGCCGCATTATTAGAAACCAATGGTCACGGATATTAATTGAAGTCTGATGACAGAAATTTAAACATTGAAGCCGAAATGCTTAAGGCAATAGACAGTAACAAGCCATAAATAATAAGAATCCGCATCTGCCTGTGATGCAAGATGCACAACGAGGGAATTACAATGACAGAGATAAATCCAGCCATCAAAGCAGGTATCGACAGTGTTTTTGCTCAGCAAAAGCAGTATGCCCTAGAGCTGAGAAAGTCGGACTGTGCTCAGCGACTGGCGGTTTTAGCGCGGTTTGATGCGGTGTTTAACGCGTCTCATGATCGAATTAGGGAAGCTGCGGCTGCCGACTTTGGCAAGCCTGAAGCTGAAGTGGATATGGCGGAGATTATGCCGGTGAGAGCCGAGCTTAAACATATTCGCAAGTCGCTGAAGAATTGGATGAAACCTGAGCATGTAAGCCCCACTATCTCAATGTTTGGCACCAAATCGCGTATCGTCAAAGAGCCCAAAGGGGTCACACTGGTCGTGTCGCCATGGAACTATCCGTTCAACCTGACCTTTGGCCCTATGCTGTGGTCGATCGCTGCGGGAAATACTGTAATTATCAAGCCCTCAGAAATGACACCAAACATGTCAAAGGTAATCGGAGATATTGTTGCCGAGGCATTTAGACCTGAGGAAGTGTCCCTTTTTGAAGGCGAAGCCGATGTGGCTAGCTACCTGACCAACCTGCCGTTCGACCATATATTTTTCACTGGTAGCCCTGCTGTAGGCAAGCATGTAATGGCTGCCGCAGCGAAAAACCTCACCTCAGTTACATTGGAGTTGGGGGGCAAGAGCCCAGTGATTGTCGATAAAACTGCCGATCTTAAGAAATCTGCCTCGTCTATTGCCTGGGGCAAATTTAGCAACAATGGACAAACCTGTATTGCCCCGGACTATATCTATGTTCATGAGTCCATAAAAGATGAGCTGGTCAAAGAGCTTACGGCCAGCATCAAATCTCAGTACGGTCTGGGAAATGATGCCAGAGACAATGGTGATTACTGTCGAGTGGTCAATGCCGGCCATCACAGTCGCATTGCAAGATTGCTTGACGATGCCAAAAGTAAGGGTGGTCGCGTGCTGACCGGGGGTGAAGTTAGCGATGAAGGGCAGTTTATTGCCCCGACATTGATCGAAGGTATGAGCGCAGACTCAGCCATTATGGATGAAGAAATCTTTGGCCCAGTGCTGCCGATATTGACCTTCTCTGATGTAGACGCTGCCATAGGCTATGTGAACAGCAAACCCAAGCCGCTGGCTCTGTATATTTACAGCAAAGACAACCGTTTTATTGATAAGGTGTTACAAGAGACCAGTGCTGGCGATACCTGCGTCAACCAGACAGTGCTGCACTTCTTGCACCAGAATCTGCCATTCGGCGGAGTTAACAACAGCGGTATTGGCAAGTCAGGTGGCGTTTGGGGCTTTAGAGCATTTACCCATGAGCGCAGCGTGCTGGTGGATAAGTTTAGCTCAACTTCAATGCTCTATCCGCCATATACCCCGAAGGTGAAAAAGCTGATCAAAACGACCATGAAGATGCTGACCTAATGCAAGGCTGACCAGTCGGCTTTAGTCGGCGGGTTATTTGATAGCCACCAAAGAACAAAAATTAAAACATTGAAACCAGGGGCTTGCGGACTGAAATCCGCAGGCCCTTAATCGTTGGATATGGCTATCCAATGTCTCAGGTACCAGTACATTTTCGATAGAGTCGCGCTTTTGGCTGATTTCCAGATCACTGTATCCCTGGGCCCGTTTGAATCCATGGTGCAGTTCGCTAAGTAACTGATTAAGGGACTCTGGCTCAAAACTAAGCTTCTCGGAAATAATTACGCAGCCCCCGGGGTTAAGCCCGCGATAGATCTTGCTTATTAGGGCTACCCGTTGCTCTAGGGGAACAAATTGCAGAGTAAAGTTCATCACCACTAACGAGGCATCGCTGATCTCAATATCGCAGATGTCACTGTGGACTAGCTCTACCTCTGTGCTATCTGCATTGGCTTCGAGAATAGTTTTGCACTTGCTTAGCATGGCCGTTGAGTTATCCACCGCAATGATTTTAGCGCCGCGTCCTGCAATGCGCTGCCGCACAGCCATGGTGGATGCGCCCAATGAGCAGCCGAGGTCATAACAGTGGGTATTGGCCTGCACAAAACGATCCGCCAACTCGCCAGTATGAGCAAGAATAGTTTCATAGCCTGGAACAGATCTGCTGATCATATCTGGGAATACATCCACTACCGCCTGATCAAATGCAAAGGCTGGTACCTTGCCCAATGGGCTGGAGAATAGATTGTCCCGGCTTGTGTCAGTCATTGTCGCTACTCATTAGCTGGTAATGATATCTAGGCTAGTACCTGCTGCTAGCTCGGCATTGGTAATCACTGCTGTATGAGCAGCGTCGCTACGTAAATAAGTATCGGCCACTCGCTTCAAATCAGCTTCGGTCACCGCTAGCACCTGGTTTCTAAACTGCTCGGTACAGGATTTACCCCGGCCATTGAGCTCGGCATGGAAAGCTTGAATTGCCTCGCCAGCCGGTGATCCCGGCTTATCTAGACTGCCAACCACACCCAGAATTGCCTCTTCAATTTTTTCGTAGCCCAGACTCTGTTTTTGCACCCAGTCAATTGAGTTTTCAAAGTCTTGCAATGTGCCAGCGATACGCGGATCTCGGTAAGAGTAAAAGCGGAATGCACCAGACTGATTGTCCTGAGAGGCACCGCCACCGTAGGCGCCACCCTGTTCCCGCACGGCTCTATGTAAGTAACCATTGCGCAGCACACCACCCAACACAGTTAGAGCTGCCGAATCAGGATGGCCTGTAGGCACTGTGGGATAAGCTTTGGCGCAGAAACTCACCTGAGTGTTGGCGATGAAGGCATGTTTAACCGGCTGAAGCTCGGGGTTGTAACTTATAAGATTGTCAGCGGCAGTGCTGACAGCGCCACCAGAGAAACCGGACTGCATTACAGCGGCAAAACCCTCTAAACGCTCGGCCTCTGCTACTAACAAATACTGACGAGGCTGCGCAAGAACCAGCTGATGGATCTCCTGCAGCTGGGCGGATAATCTTGCCAGTTCCTCTTCGTTATCTAGGCTTCTATCCAGCGCTTTAAGTAAGCTAAGACCGGCCATTCCACTCCATCGCTGGCTGAGATTGGCATTGGCAGATATACCGCTTGCTGCGGCCGTCATAGCTAACACATGGCCGTTGCCGGTGATTGAGGATTCGCGATAGGTGCGAATCTGCGCAACCAGTTCTCGTAGGCGTGCCAGCTCATCAAAGCGGGCAGCGCTTATAGACTCTTGCATTAGATCAGTCATCGCTGCCTGATTGCGCGCTAGTCCCTTGCTGGTAAAGCTGATATTGCCGTGGAGTTTATCAAGGCTATCTTTGTCTGTGCGCACCGAGGCCGACGCAGAATAGGCACCCACTAGACTGGAATGCCACAATTGGGTCTGTTGGTAATCTCGCTGGCCCACGCCCATCTCTGTAACGCAGGTGCTGTAAAGGGGCAGGAGATCCATCAGCGCCTCACTAAGGGCGGGCATAGGCATGATGACCTGCTGGTAGGCTAGGCCATTGGTCCCGGCACTATAGTTCGTGAGATGGATTGGGCTGGACACAACCGATGCTTTTTCGGGATAGGCGATTTCAGCAGGTATATCTTCTAAGCCTACTTTAGGCAAGATATTTAGATTCTCCTCCATCTCCTGACGCTGTTTTAGAGCGGCGGCACCATCGATGATTGCCTGAGTCTCATCGGCATTCAGGCCTGCCTTTACAGCGGCTAGGCGCTCTTTTTCGGCCTGCTCTTTTTGCGCGCCCAGCTGAGCATCAGGTTTTAGAACAAGTCGAGTGCGGTGAGGATTGTTGAGCAGCATATCGCGAGCCAGAGACTTAATAAATTCTGGATCAGTGATTTGTTGCTGCAGCCTGTCTAGCACAGGGTCAAGATTGAGCAGGGATACTGGATCACCGCGGTGAGTCGCGCTGGTCAGGCTGGTCAGAATCAGATGCAGACCATAGGGGTAGCCCCCGCCAGACATTTCTCGTTGAGACAGTTCTAGCTGATGAAGACTGGCAGCCACCTGTTCCTCAGGTAGCCCGTTATCAGCGACATCCTGTAACACCTGCAGAATCAGGCTTTCGACTTGATCCGCTTGCTCTGGGTTTGACCCCTCAATACCACAGGCAAAACACAGCTCTTTTTGAGAGTCTTCGAGGCCGCACATGGGCGAGGGTGAGGTGCCTAGGTCGGTAGTTTCCAATGCCTTTTGTAATGGTGAGCCGCTATTGTCCAGCAGCACGCTGGACAGCAGGCGCGCCTGCATGGTGGATTCCAGGTCAGTCGAGTCGCCAAGCAGCCAGGAAAGCACTATATGTGTGTTGTTCTCAATGGACTGTTGTTGACTGGCATCAAAGGCGTAGGATTCTTCGAAGTACTGAGGTTCGCTATAGCGTTGCTCATCTGTAACCGCAATATGACAGTCGAGCTTATCGAAGCGACTCAGGGCGTTTTCTTCAAAGCTTGCTTGATGTTCTGCTGCAGGTATATCGCCAAAGGTGACAAAAATTGCATTGCTGGGGTGATAATGTGTTTTATAGAACGCCTTAAACTGCTCATATGTAAGATCAGGAATATCAGCAGGCTCGCCGCCGCTGTTGTAATGATAGGTACTAGTCGGATACAGGTATTTACTCATTGTTTGCCACAGCACTGAGTTGATCGAACTCATGGCGCCTTTCATTTCGTTGTACACAACACCTTTAAAGGTCAATTCAGTTGTGGCATCACTGGCGTCAGCGAACTCGAGGCGATGGCCTTCTTGAGCAAAGTCCAGGGGATCCAATCGGGCAAAAAATACTGAGTCGAGATACACAGCGAGCAGGTTGTTGAAATCTTTTTTATTTTGGCTAGCAAAGGGATAGGCGGTCCAGTCGCTGCTGGTAAAGGCATTCATAAACGTATTTAACGAGCGGCGAATCATCATAAAGAATGGGTCGCGCACCGGGTATTTTTCGCTACCACAGAGTGCCGTATGTTCAAGGATATGGGCCACTCCCGTAGAGTCCATAGGGACTGTGCGCAGCGCCACCAAAAAAACATTTTCGCTGTTGTCTGCCGCTAAATGGATGTGTTGGGCGCCGGTTTTAATATGCCGATATTCCTGATACTGGACCTTAAGCGATGGAATGGCCTGTTCGCGAACAAGCTCAAAGGCGGGGTGTAATTGCTTTGTCATTTAACTAACTGCTCCAGACCAGACATTTATTTGCTTGGGGTCAATTTAATCGGTGGGCCATTCTACTAGAATCCGGTCGTAGAAGTAGGGTTTTAATGGGGGCTGTTGATGGCTTTGTTAATCATTGGGCGACCTATGGGCATTGCGATACTCGATAGGTGTCAGACCTTCCCAGCGCTTGAAGGCTCGGTAAAATGTGCTTGGCTCGGAAAATCCGGTGAGATAGACAATTTCGCTTATCGCCTCATCGGTTTGAGACAGCAGTCTTTTTGCCAACGAATGGCGATAACTATTTAAAAGGCTCTGAAAACCAGTGCCGGCGACATTGAGCTGATGACGCAAATGCCTAGGGCTAATATTTAACCTCGACGCTACATTTTCTAAACTGGTCTCGCCACTCTCGAGAAGGCCCGCGAGCTGGGCTCGTACAGCATTAATTAAATCTTGTTGTTGCAACATGGCCATATGCTGGTCAGCTGCCTGAAGATGCAAATTTAACAGCTCAGGCTGGGCATGCAGTGATCTATGATTGAGTAGTGAGGCAGGGAAAAACAATTGGAACGAGGGCGCGTTAAAAGCCACTGGACATTGAAATATTCTTTCGTACTCCTGTTTGTCAGCATTGGGTGCATGATTGAACACCACTTTGTCTGCTTTAAAGGCACCGTCTGTTACTGATTGAAAACAGCGGATCAGTCCCAAAACCATGGCTTCAGCAAGATGCGATGTCGCATATTTATGATCGCTAAAGTAATTCGTCAAGCATGGATTCGGATGTTCGGATAATTGACCGTGCAGGGCATCGCTGATAAGACGCTGATAGCTTAGAACGCGGCGGAGACCGTCGCCAAAGGTTGGGCTACTAAGAAACAGATATTCTAGAATCTGGCCCTTGTAAACCGGCATCTTTTCACCTAAGTGTAGGCCGATGCAGGGGTCATTTGAGAGTTCCACCGCAGCTTTCCAAAAGCGCGGTTGAGCGCTGAACTGGGTGCGCAGGTTGGCATCGTATAGTTGTGCTGGGTCTAGGCCGGAACGCTGCATAACAGCGTCGGCGTCTACGCCTAGATTGACCAAGCCCTGATAGGCGAGCCGCGCTAAAGTGCCAGAATCGGTTAAACCCGTCATACAAAAAAACCTGAGGATCGTGTCAGCAAAAGTAGGGAATTGAAGTATTATACATAATTGGCCCAAATGACAAAATGCTGTTTTTTTATTGCCAATGACTACACAGGAGAAAGAACTCAATATGAACGTCATGAACAAGTCCAGCCAGGCGCAAAAGCCGACTCAAATCAAGCCACCCATAGTGATGCAGGAACTTCCGAGCATGCCCTCTATGTTGGGTAAAGCTGCATTTAAGTCGGGTCACTATGCTCTGGGAGACCAGCTGCCAGGGCTGAGTACCCAGATCAATGGTTTGGTGATTAGTAAGCCGCACCTGCTAGCCTACAAAGAGCTTTGCGGTTTTCAGCCGGATTCTGCATTGCCTGCAACCTATCTGCATATGCTGGCGTTTCCATTATTTTTGAAAATTCTGATTCAGCAGGATTTCCCGATGCGCGCCATGGGTCAGGTGCATCTGCGCAATCAAATATCTGTTCTGCAACAGTTTGATAGTCGCCAGCCAGTGAATATGACGGCGTCCATAGGCAGTTCTGAGCTGACTTCCAGGGGGTTGGAGTGGAACATTGATGTCAGCGCTGAGGTCGACCAACAGGTGGTATGGACGAGCGAATCAACCTTTTTGCACCGCTGTAAAACAGGGATGCCTCGCAGCGCCGTCGCGCCGATTCGCCATGAAGGCGAGGCGCAGTCATGGTCTGTGGATGCGGACACTGGTCGCCGCTATGCGCGTGTTTCCGGAGATTACAACCCGATTCATCTTACCGATATCACCGCCAAATTATTTGGGTTTAAGCAGGCCATAGCCCATGGGATGTGGAGCAAAGCACGCTGCTTAGCCGCTCTGTCTGCGGAGCTTCCAGCCGATGGATACTCTGTGGATGTTGCTTTCCATAGACCCCTTTTCCTACCGTCTCAGGTGTTGTTTTACAGTCACAGACAAGACGGCCAACAAAACTTTTCTCTTTTCAACCAGAGGGCGGATCAAGCTCATCTGGAAGGTATCATTACATAGGACAATTCCATGCCTGATTATAAAGTACCAGTTAAAGACTATCTGTTCCTGTTCAATGAAGTATTGGACATGCAGAGCAATTACCAGAATGTCAAAGGCGGTGATCAGGCGACGCCAGATATGCTAGAGGCCATCTTCACTGAGGCTGCCAAGTTTAGTGAGTCAGAGCTGGCACCTATTTACCAGTCTGGTGATGAGGGCTGTACCTGGGACGATGGCGTGGTGACAACACCTGCAGGTTTTAAAGAGGCCTATGCTAAATTCATCGAAGCTGGCTGGACCTCATTGACCGGTAGTCAGGAGATGGGTGGTCAGGGGCTGCCGTCCTCTATAGGTGTGGCAATCAACGAAATGCTCACCACTGCCAACTGGGCCTGGGCCATGTATCCCGGCCTTAGCGAAGGCGCCGTGGCAACGCTGGAAGACCATGGCACTGATGAGCAGAAGCAGGCCTACCTGAGCAAGCTGATCAGCGGTGTTTGGAGCGGCACAATGTGCCTGACAGAACCTCATTGCGGAACGGACCTAGCTCAGCTTAAAACCAAAGCTGTGCCCAACGATGACGGCAGTTATAAGATAAATGGCACTAAGATCTTTATCAGTGCGGGTGAGCACGACCTTACCGAAAACATTGTGCATATAGTGCTTGCCAAATTGCCCGATGCTCCCGCTGGAACCAAAGGTATTTCGCTGTTTATCATCCCCAAGTTTCTGCCTGCAGCTGATGGCTCGGCCGGAGAGCGCAACGGTGTGCGCTGTGGCTCTATAGAACACAAAATGGGTATCCATGGTAACGGTACTGCAATGCTGAATTTTGATGATGCTACTGGGTTTTTGATCGGTGAGCCTCACAATGGGCTAAACGCTATGTTCACCTATATGAATGTAGCGCGCATAGGTACTGCGAGCCAGGGTGCAGCTGCGGCAGAGCGCTCTTATCAGGGTGCATCAAAATATGCTCGCGAGAGGCTGGCGATGCGGTCGCTGTCTGGGGTTAAGAATCCAGAGGGCCCGGCTGACCCTATTGTTGCGCACCCCGATGTGCGACGTATGCTGCTAACTCAGCGCGTAATAGCGGAGGGTGGTCGTGCCATGGTCACCTATGCCAGCCAGTATGCCGATTTACTGGTCGGTGGTGCGACTCAGGATATTCGCGATGCAGCTGAACAGCGATTGGGTTTCTGCACCCCAATTCTTAAAGGGTTTATTACCGAACTGGGAGTTGTGGCTGCTAATCATGGTGTTCAGGTCTTCGGTGGACATGGCTATATCAAAGAATGGGGGATGGAGCAGATTCTAAGAGACAGCCGAATTGCCACCCTCTACGAGGGCACTACAGGTATTCAGGCGTTGGATTTGATCGGCCGCAAGGTGCTGATGGACCGGTTCAAGCAGCTCAATATTTTCACCAGTGAAATGCTTAAGTTTGCACTTAAGTCATTGCCCTGGCCGCGAGCTAACAAGACTCAGCGCAAGCAGGCTTGGATACTCACAAAGTTGGCTTTGAAGTGGCGATTCCTAGGTTATCACATGGCAGCTCAGGGCAAGCGCAACCCGGATGCCGTCGGTGCTGGGTCAGTGGACTTTATGATGTTTTCTGGCTATGCCTTTATGGCCTTTATGTGGGCCAAAATGAGCACTGCAGCTCAGGCTCAGCTGGACGCAGGAGAAGGCGACAGTAAATTTCTTCAAGAAAAACTTCATAGTGCTGAATTTTTCTTCGAGCGCATGCTGCCTCAGGCAAATGTGCACGCTAAAACAATTGGCGCAAATATAGAGTCGGTTATGGCCATGCCAGAAGACTATTTTGACGCCAGCTAACTGATAGGTTGACCCTTGTTTAGCCCCATGCGTGACGGGGCTTTTTTTTGCCTGCAAATGCGACGACAGTTTGATACAGTCATTGCCATTCACAGCCAGTAAACACTTATGCCAGAGGAGATGGGAATGGAATTTGCGGACGTCGTCAGAGCTAGACATTCATACCGTGGTTTTTTACCCCGGCCTGTAGAGCAACAAACTTTAAGAGAAGTTTTTGAGTTAGCTAATTGGGCCCCCTCTAACTGCAATGTACAGCCCTGGCATGTGCATGTGCTTTCGGGAGATGCCTGTAACCGCATGCGAGAAAAGATGGTAGCCCAGGCTTCGCAAGACAGCGCTGGCAATCCAGATTTTCCCTGGCAGGGTAAGTTCACCGGTGACTACAAGCAGCGTCAAATTTGCTCTGCCTTGGGTCTTTGGGAACATCAGGGGGTAACGCGTGATAATCCTGAAAAACGCG
Organism: Porticoccaceae bacterium; assembly: GCA_018663035.1. Taxonomy (GTDB): domain Bacteria; phylum Pseudomonadota; class Gammaproteobacteria; order Pseudomonadales; family Porticoccaceae; genus HTCC2207. Next base: position 351 of record JABJEX010000002.1, on the reverse strand, counting down.
CCTGGTCCTGGATGCGAAATTTTCAATTTTTTGACGCCCCCCACATCGCCTTTATCTTTGTTACCGACGAGTTTCCCGAACTGGTGCGCTTAGCTGGTGATGTGGGTATGTATGCGCAGACATTGATGCTGGCTATGGCTGATGCCGGGATTGGTTCCTGCCCTCAGACTTCGGTGAGCTGTTTACCAGATTTGGTCCGTGAAGAACTGGGTATTGACCCTCATTTCAAGCTAATGATGGGTTTATCGTTTGGCTATGTGGATGAGGCAGATGGGGCTAATAAACTGCGTACCGAGCGTGACCCCCTCGAAAGTACTACCAGTTTTCACTCTTAGGTTGGCATATGGCTGC
>JABJEX010000019.1 GCA_018663035.1 Porticoccaceae bacterium | reverse complement strand
GAACGCTGGGTTTTGATCGTCTACAGCGTTAAAGCCACCGCTTTTGAAGCCTTCTGAGTAGCTAGCATATAGCAGGCTTGTGTCAGAAATTTCCCACTGCAGATTGACCGCTGGCATCAACTGATCTGTCTTACGATCTTCGTCGAACACGTGCGCCCAAGAGCCAAAGCTTGAAGCGTTAATTGCAGCGTTGTATGGGTTGTTGTCTGGCGTAGCCAGGCCAGTGCTGTCATGAGTCAGCGCAGTTTCTGCGTGAACGGTTTTTTCTTCTTCAGTGTAACGAACACCAGCAGTTAAGCTCAGGTTGTCAGTTAGGTTGTAAGTACCTTGGAAGAATACAGCCCAAGAGTCAGTGTCCTGCTTCCAGTTAGACACTCGACCAGACTGGTTGAACGAAGTAATACCGTTTAAGCAGAATGCAGCTGGGCCGGTTAGGGCAGCTGGAATGTTCAGGAATGAGCTACAGCCAACGATGGCTTGCATCAGGCCAGGGTTGCCCAGGGTACCATCGATAATAACGGTACGGTCAATTTCCTGCTCCTGCGACTGCCAGTAAACACCAGTGACAAAAGAGAAGTCCTGGTCAGCATCAGAGGCAAGTCGGAATTCCTGACTTGATTGGCTATATTCAGAAATGTCAGAGCGGCCGATAAACTGAACAGGCAAGAAGTCAGCATCAATACCGTCTTCATACTCGTAACCTGAAACACCGGTTACCGACGAGAACGTGTAGCCACCATCTAACTCAACATCAATGTTCAGGGAGTTGTCATTAGTTTGAGTGTCAGTGCCCTCAGGTTTCTCTTGAGTTTGATCAAGGTCTCTGCCCAGGCTCTGAGCTAGAGCCAAACCACCAATGGAAATGGAATCTCTGTAACCATCGATGTTGGTGTTTGAGTTGCCGCCATAGTCTGGGAACATAATGCCCATCACGGCGTACATCAGGCCATTTGAGGCAGCAATGTTTGCTTCAGGCTGGAATCTGTTGAGCGCAGCTGTTGAACCACGACGAACAAAGTCGCTCTCAGTGTGTGCAAACTTTACAGTCGTTGATTCGTTTGGCTCCCAAGTTGCCGAAAGACGCCAGATTTGCTCGTCAGTAGTTGGCATGTTTGCTGGTGCAGATCTTCCTGAGCCAGCATAGCTGTTGGTGTTGTAGCCATCGTCGCTACGATCTCTCACAGCCAGACGGATTGCCAAATCGTCTGTAACAGGCATGTTGAAAATACCTTCAGCGATTTCGCCCTGGTTGCTTTCACGGCTTACGCTAATTTTGCCAGACATTTCTTCACCAACCTGCGCAGACGCAGTGGTTACGTTAATCGCACCGGCAAGGGTGTTTTTACCAAAGAGGATACCCTGTGGGCCACGCAGTACTTCAACCTGCGCTAGGTCAAACAGGCCACTACGAACCTGACGGCTCTTACCATAGTGAATGCCGTCTACATAGATACCTACAGACTGTTCGAATGACTGGTTAGCACCTACACCGATACCACGCATAGAAACAATACTGTTCACCGCGTTTTCAGAAATTCCCAGGTTGGGAACATAAGAACCCAGGTCCGTCATGCTCTGGATGCCGGCTTCGGAAATTTTTTCGCCGCCAATCGCGGTCATAGATATAGGCACGTCTTGCAAGCTTTCTGCACGCTTCTGTGCGGTTACAATTATTTCTTCTAACTCCGCAGATATTGCACCACTAGAAGCAGTTGCGATAGCCAAAGCTAACGCGCTCATAGTACGTAATGACGTTTTCATCATTTTTTCCCCTCAACATTTTATTTATAACGGCTGGCGCCGTCGTTTTTATAATTGCTGCTTCGATGCATAACCTGAGCAGCGAATTTTTTACTTATTATCTTTCTTTGGTACTTTTATCAGTGAACTTCAGTGATACAGCCGGCTTTACAACACCAACAGATCTGAATCTATCATAACTTTCGCAATAATGCATGCACTGTCTAAACGCGTCGTGTTAGCGACTATTTGCGTCATTGGGCTATAGAGGCTCCCGAGATACTGCACTGATTAAATCTTCGATAAGAAACTTGTCCCAGCGATTGCTACTATAACGAATAATTGAAGGGATACCCCCCAATCGCACGATAATAGTGTCGGTAATAGGGTCGATCATTACTAATTGGAGGCCCATGCCCTCGATCCAGCAGTGGTCAGGATAATTTTCTAATCCACGATAGATATGGTAGCCATAGCTATTACCCTTGGAGATACCGGTGTTCTGCATAAAGAACCAAGCTGGCTGATCTGCATCTGACAGTATGGTGTCTATCCATTGCCTTGGCACTAGCTGGCGCCCTTTAAAGCTGCCTTTGTCGAGATAAAGTTGACCCAGGGCTAGCTGGGATCTAGCCTTGGCGAACAGACAACAGTAACCATTGTTTTCGACTATGCCAGCCCGTTCTAACTCTAGGGGCTTCCAGAGCTTTTCCTCAATAAGCAGGCCCAAAGGTTTGTTGTAGGCGCGACTCAATTTAAGGCTGAGCAGGTGGTAATTGATATTGTTGTAGTTAAATACTCGATTATCGCGAAACTGCATTGCGGGTAGTAGCTCTGCCAAGGAGTTACCGGCCATTGTTTTTTCTAGGTCCGAAGTATCACTTAATAGGCCGGATCGATGGTTTAGTAGATCCCGAATGCTGACTTTGCGGTCACCATTAATGTTTAATTCAGGTAAATTAGATCTGAATGTTGCTGTGTTGAGATGCAATATGCCCATCGTCAATCGCCATACCTATTAGCAGCGCCACCAGATTTTTTACCAACGACATACTATTTATCTTATCTGAAGGCCCATCTTAGAATCCGCGCTATAACTCTCGTAGATGATCTCTCCACGCCGCTGAATTAACAGAACCTTAGTCTGGCTTTGAGACAGCCACGCATCTATCTCTGAGGTATTAGCCGCCGTTTTAGACTGTTGACGAATCTCGATAGGTTGCCCTGAGATAACAGTCAGCGGCGCAAGCCGAGGTGAGTCAGGTGAAGTAATAAATTCGTTGAGAAGGGCGTTGGCCTCCATCTGTATTTCGTCTAGTACGGACTCTTTTAATGGCGATAGTATAAGAGCCGCTAAACCTAGGATTAGCAGACAGGCGCCTATAAATATGGTTTTTAATAGTTTCATTGATCGAGCTGAGTTGCAGCCTTGGCTGTTACTTTTCTAGAAGCTCAGTGAGCTGCTCTAGACAGGCTTCCATGCTGCTGCGAATAAAGGTTTCAATTTCAACCGGAGTTACTCTGGTCTCCCAGTGCAGGCAACAGCCTTCGGCGTTGGCGGACACTTCTATGCGCGCATGGTGGGACTGCAATGGTGCCGGAGTTTCAAAGCAGGAGTATTCCATTATCCGCAATTTGTTATCCCGACTGAGAATACGCTCTTTGATGTCGCCGGCACCAGGAAGATGCAGAGAGCGTACTTCACCATCAAACGTGCAACTGGTTGCGCCGGGCACCCAATCTATTCTGTCTGGTGTGCCGACAATGGCCCACAGCGCATCTGCTGTAGCGTTAAATTGATGGTCGAACTTTACCGACATAATTGAGCTCCACTTTTTACGTCAAAACTATGGATGTTATTGTTGGCGCCAGATAGTACACCAGTTAGGATAGCGCATGGAATGCCCCTGAAAAATATCGCCGCCCCGAACAGCAGGCCAACAGCTCGAATCTGTGTCCATTTCCCGACGGCTGATCGTCAGTTGGTACTTAGTCATCTGAACAGGTTACATTATGCAAAAAACTCAACTATCTGAATCCGTTGCGGTATCGAGAATTATTTATGGCCTTTGGCGGTTGACCGACGATAAAGACAGGTCGCCATCCCATATCTTGGCTAAAATTGAAGCCTGTTTAAATCAGGGGATTACCAGTTTTGATCAGGCGGATATCTATGGGGGCTACAGCTCAGAAACACTGTTTGGTAGCGCTCTTAAAACGGCACCAGCGTTGCGCGACCAGATGGAAATTATTACCAAGTGCAATATAGTGACACCCACCGGCGTGTATGCTGATCGAAGATTGAAGTACTACGATACATCCCAGGCCCATATCCAACAGTCTGTGGATCGGTCTTTGCGAGAGATGGGTTTAGAGCAGATTGACCTGTTGTTGCTGCATAGGCCAGATCCATTAATGGATGCAGCAGAGACCGGAGCAGCCCTAGATTCACTGATACAAAGTGGCAAGGTCAAGGCGCTTGGAGTCTCAAACTTTCGACCTTTTGATCTAGCGTTGCTGCAGGCGAATATGACAAACAAACTGGTCTGTAACCAAATTGAAATCAACCTGCAGGATAATTCTGCGCTGACCAATGGGGACTTAGCCTACCTGCAGCGCAAAAACATTGTCCCTATGGCTTGGTCACCTCTTGCGGGAGGCACATTATTCAACAATAACAACCCAGTACTGGCTGAGAGGCTTAGAGATATGTCTCTGATCTATGGTGTGGAGCCCGCCTCCCTAGCTGTAGCCTGGCTACTCAAGCATCCGAGCAACATACTACCGGTGATGGGTAGCAATAGAGTGGATAGAATTAAGTGTTTTTCCGAGGCTTTGTCGGTGGAGCTAGACAGGCAGTCCTGGTATGAGCTCTACGAGGCGGCCAATGGGCATGAGGTGCCTTAGTGGGGGGGCGTTGCTACCTACAGGGGTGACGGCATGGCGCACAGGGCCGAATGGTCGTTTATTCTACTGACGATCAGGTACCAGCCTAATAAGAACGCCATGGCTTTTTTCTGAATTCAGCAGTTTGGTTTCTCTCCCCGGATAGCACAGGCTCAGTGAAAATTTATGGGCGTCAGCCTCTTCTGTGAAACTTATTCTTACGCCACCAATGTGCAAATCTGAATTGCCGAGGTCGGAAGCCAGAGCTTGGGTTACAGCCATATAAGCCTGTGCTTTATCTGTCACTCTAATCCGCATCTCTAGAAGCCGAGTTGCTCTATTTGCATGTATGTCATCATTAACTGGGATCAGGCGCTGATGCAGGGGAGTTATGTCCTCAAGCAATATCGGCAAATCGGGGTTATCTGCTCCACCTAGCCGCCAGTGAAGCTCCCCAGCATCAATTTGCTGGCGGGAAAAATGCTCGGGCTCAAGAACCCGGTGCCCTGCTCGTTCCCAGTGATCGAGCATAGCTGGCAGATTTTGGGTGCGAAGGCACCAGTCGACTGGGCCAGCGTCGGCATTGATCCAGCCAATAAGCCGGCAATAAATATTGCCTTTTTGTCGATAAAGCCATCTGGGGATGCCCAGCCAGTTCAGCAACCTAGCCATTGGGTTTTTCCAAGCAGGTTTTAAAGCTAGCAGTTCTATGTAGGTTTGATTTGAAAACAACACCAATGCATTTTCGGTGAGGCCATGAGAGCCACCCCTCGCGACACTAAAACCAAGTCCATTAAAATCCTGGATCGCAGTCTCTAAGTCCGCGACAAAAATCACCAGATGATCAAAATGTGGGTCGTTGAAAGAGCTCATTATTTTAAGTGGCAGTGGCTTTGGTTCCTAAGACATAACTCATTATTAGAAATCTTAGTCCGGCTGTGCAATGACTTTTTATTCAGGCAGAGCTAGAGGTGCGCAGGGATAGTTATTTAGGATGCAGAACAGAGGGCTTTCTGGGTAAGGGTTTGCCCAGAGCTATAAACTAAAAAACCCCTGCGAAAACACAGGGGTTTTAAGAAGCTAAATGGCGGACCGGACGGGACTCGAACCCGCGACCTCCGGCGTGACAGGCCGGCATTCTAACCAACTGAACTACCGGTCCGCTGAAGCTTAAACTCTTTGGTGGGTGGTACAGGGATTGAACCTGTGACCCTCGCCTTGTAAGGGCGATGCTCTACCAGCTGAGCTAACCACCCCCTGAGAGAGCGACGCATTCTACATAACTAAAATGGGCTGTCAAACTTTTTCTGGCACTATATACATATCGGGTTTGCAGCCCTAATATATCGGCCTAATTTTCGGGTATTTAAAGCAAAAATGCAGATTTATAAAGAGTTTAGTATAGAGGCTGCCCATCGGCTGCCAAATGTTCCAGAAGGGCATAAATGCGCTCGCCTTCATGGTCATTCCTTTCAGGTTTCGATTGCCGTTGAGGGCCCCGTGGGAGAGCAGTCCGGTTGGATAATGGATTTTGGCGATATTAAAGCTGCTTTTGCACCGATCTATGATCAGCTTGATCACCATTATCTCAATGATATTAAAGGCTTAGAGAATCCCACTAGTGAAAATCTCGCTCTGTGGATTTGGCAGCAACTCAAGCCTAGGCTACCTGAGTTGTCGTGCATTACCATCAAAGAGACCTGCACCAGCGGCTGTATCTATCGCGGCTAATCAGTAGCACCGCGAAGCTGGGGAGATTTAATTTTTTCCCAAACTAGAACTGTCAGCATGGCTGCCATTGGCACCAAGCAACCAAGCAAAATCTGTTGCCAGCTCACTAGATTGATAACCCAGCCAGCAGACAGTGCGGCTATTGCCTGAAGTGAGAATATAGTGAAGTCATTCAAGGCCTGAGCCTTGAAGCGATCCCGGTGGACATGGGTGTTCGGCAATAGCGAGGTGCCCGCAACAAACAAGAAATTCCAGCCCACTCCCAGCAAAACTAGCTGCAGCCAAAAGCCGTTGACACTGGTATCGGATATGCCGACCAAAATGGTGGCGCTGTAGCATGCCAGTCCCAGTAGCATCATGCCTCGAATACTGATCAGTTTGAAAAGCAGTGGTGCAATAAACGATGGTAAAAACATGGCCGCAATATGACTTTGGATTACCCACTTAGTATCAATCAGGTTATGCCCGTAAACATGGTGCATGCTGATAGGAGTGCCTGTCATGACAAAGGACATAATTATGTAGGCTGCTGAGCCACTGGCAAGGGCTAGGCAAAAAGAGGGGTTAGCCAGAATTCTGAGTGCTGGGGTCTGGCTGTGTACACTGGGTTCGACCGCAGTGGTCGCAGGCCTGTAAAGAGCCAGCACCAGCATAGCGAGCGCCACGCAGCCGGCGCCCAGGATAAATGAGCCCTGATAGTCTACGCCCGTTAGGTGTAGCCCAATTACTGCGAGTTCAGGGCCAACAAATGCAGCGATGATACCGCCTGCCATCACCATTGAAGCCGCAGCGGCGCCCTGTTCGGCAGGCACAGATTCCATGGCAGCAAATCTGGTTTGTAGAATGGCACCATTGCAGGAGCCAAGGATTAGCGAAGCTAGGCAAAAGAGCGTAAAGCTTTGAAGCTGTAATGCGGCAACTGCCAAGCCACATGTTGCTATACCAACGGCCATAAACAGCCACAGGCTAATTTTTCGGCCTAGGCTGCGCATGCAGGCGGAAATCGGCACTACACTAGCCGCGGTACCAAGAATCATTAAAGCTAGTGGAGCCGTGGCCAGCTTGGCGTTAGGAGCAAGTTCAGTGCCAATCAGGCTTCCCGCCAGTAGCATCACAGGAATAAGCGATCCAGCCAAGGCGCTGCTGATGGTCAGTATCCAGACGTTTTTAAAGCTCTGGCTGAAAATAAGATTCATGATAGATACCCTGTTATAGAAGCTTGGCGGCTGCTGGATAACTTTGCCAAGGTGAGTATTCTAGACTACTTTTATAGTAACGGACGCAGTTATTGTGCTGTTGGATTCAGGCTCTGGGATAGGGCGTTGGGTCGAGGTCTACAAATTACTACAATAAGAGACTGTATATTATGGACGATACCTATCAGACATCGGTCGAACAGACCGTATGCGAATTTGTCAGTAAAAATCCTCTCGTGAAAACCAACTATGTCGATGCCGAGATGTCGCTCGCCGAACTCAACATAGACACATTGGAAAAGCTATCAATTGGTATGGAGCTCGAAGACAGATGTGCTATCGAGTTGACTGATGACCAGATAGAGTCATGGAAATCAGTTGCAGATATTATCCAAGCCGTGAGGCAGGCTATGACTGCCAGTGAGACTGACTCTGTGCCTGCAGAGCTATTGCAGGAGTCAGGTCAGCAGGCCAATTTAAATTCATCCAAATAGTCAACTGAAATGATTGGGTAAACTCCTGCCTTGTCAGGCAGGGTTTCTGTATACTGCCCAGCCCCGGCAGTTACAGCAGAGATTCGTTTGCATGATAGAAGTAGGCACTTTTAACCGCCTTCAGGTTGTTAAGCAGGTAGACTTTGGCGTCTATCTGGATGGCGGAGACTCAAACACAATTTTATTGCCTCTGCGCTATGTCCCGACCGATTGCGCCATAGGCGATTGGCTTGATGTCTTCCTGTATTTTGATTCTGATGATCTACTAATTGCCACCACCGAAACGCCCAAGGCTCAGGTGGGAGACTGTGCGATGTTGAAAGTGGTGGACATCAACCATGCTGGTGCCTTTGTGGATTGGGGGCTAAGTAAGGATTTGCTAGTACCCTACAATGAGCAACAAAAGCCTATGGAAGTGGGCTACTCCTACGTGGTGCATGTTTTTCACGATCAGAATTCTGACAGAATCGCAGCCTCTACGAAACTCAATCACTATCTCGATGAAGAGCCAGTCTGGCTAAAGCCGCGGCAACAGGTGCAGCTTCTGATTGCTGCTCGAACCGATCTGGGTTACAAGGCAGTTATCGACAATAAGTATCTAGGGCTGATTTTTCGGGAAGATGCCTACAGACCCTTAAAAATTGGCGAGAAGTTACCGGGCTTTGTTAAAAATATCCGTAAAGACGGCAAGGTTGATCTGCTGATCTCTCAAGCCAGTCTGCAGGGCGATCATGATTTGGGCGAACAGATTATCCAGTACCTCAAAGAACAGGGTGGTGAATCTGCACTCTCTGACAAAGGTGACCCAGATGAGATCTATCGGACGTTTAAGGTATCCAAGAAAAAATATAAGCAGGCATTGGGTTCTCTTTATAAAAGCCAGCGAATTGTGATTCAGTCCAGCAAAATAAAACTTATTAATTAATATTGGGCAGCGAATTTGGGTGATAAATAAAAGTTGCGCCCCGGTTCACTGTTGAGCTCTGGCAAGCGATTAGACTAGCGGCAGTGTTAGTAAGGCGGGCCGCTTGAGGTCTCATATGAGCGGGCGCTACTGATGAATTTTGTGGTGTTGTTCGTTTAAATCGTTAATAAGTTAGGCGCGCTGCAAAGCCCTCATAGACCCAACTAATAAGAATTAATTATAAATGGATTTAGTTTTTTAATTTGTGTCTCTCTTCTGGCTGGGAGACGATCGGACGGTAGTTAATAAGAAAAAAGGCTAATTTCTATCTGAAGCGCTTCTTAAAGTAAGAAAAAAGGCCGCTGAGCACGACAAACATTAAATCTACATTGGGGAGACACCTATGTTTCGTAAAACAAAAGTAAACCGAGCTGTGATCTCGGTGATGGCTGCCGGTATTGCTGCAAGCACTGCTGGTGTAGCTGTTGCTGAAGGAATGCTGGAAGAAATCGTAGTAACTGCAACCAAAAAATCTGCCAGCATGCAGGATATTCCTATTGCTGTTCAGGCGATGACCGAAGAGACTCTCGAAGAGCAAAATGTTACCAGCTTTGAAGATTACGTGAAGTATCTTCCCAGCGTGAACGCCGGTGGCCGTGGTCCTGGTCAGAATGAAATTTATATCCGTGGTGCTGCTGTAGATGCAATTAACATCTCTGTAGCAGAGTCACAGGGTTCTGCTCCTAACGTTGCACTATACCTCGATGAGCAGCCGGTCACTGCCGGTGGTCGTAACCTCGACGTGTATGTGACTGATATGGAGCGTATCGAAGTACTTCCAGGGCCGCAGGGCACTCTGTACGGTGCTAGCTCTCAGGCGGGTACAGTTCGTTTGATCACCAACAAGCCAGTGATCGATGAGTTCGATGCCAGCTTTGGTGCAGGCTACTCAAGTACCTCTGGTGGTGAAGATAGCAACAAAGTAGAAGCGATGATCAACATCCCTGTTATTGAAGGTAAACTGGCGGTTCGTGCTGCTGTTTACACTGACAACAAAGGCGGTTACATCGATAACGTTGAAAGCACGTTTACTGCAAGCAGTGCATTGAACCCAGCGTATCCTGGCGACTCAGTTACCTTCAGTGAAGGCCACATCTTCGGTAACGGAACTGTTGTTGGTGCCGGTGGTGTGACTATCCCAGTTAACTACACCACAGCGTCTAGTGCTGGTCTGGTTGAAGATGACTTCAACGACGTGTCTTATCAGGGTATGCGCTTAGGTGCTAAGTACCTGATCAATGACGACTGGTCAGCTTTGCTGCAGTTTACCCAGCAGTCTCTCAAGACTCAGGGTGTATTCGACTACGATGAAGCATTGGGCGACCTTAAAGTGGCTCGTTTCACTGAGGACTCATTGGAAGATGAATTTACTCAGTTCGCGTGGACTTTGGAAGGTCGTGCTGGCGCTCTAGACATGGTCTATACCGGTGCGTACCTTGACCGAGAAGTGTCTCAGCGCTTGGATTACACTGGATACTCAAACATCGGTGCCTACATTCCAGGTTACCAGTGTGAGTACCTGACCGGTTCTTACTATCATGGCCTAGACATTGGTCAAGCCAACTACAGCTGGGATCCAACCCTTAGCGGTAATACTGGTGTGATCGAATGTGGTAACCCTGCTAACAACTTCAACGCCGAAAACGAAAACACTCGTATGACTCACGAATTCCGTGTTTCTACAGACCCAGAAGCCGATATGCGCTTTACGGGTGGTATTTTCTATGAAGATGCTGAAATCCTTCACGTTGGTAACTTCAACTACATGGGTCCAGCAGAAGCAGGCTTTACGCCTATCGACATCAACCTTAACTCTTCATTGGATAATGCTGCAGCTAACGCACGCGGCGAGGTCAACGCAGCTACTCAGTTCCGTAATGACAACCATCGTAACGAAGAGCAGGTTGCTGTATTTGGTGAACTCTCTTACGACATTAGCGATACGCTAACAGTTGCGGCATCGGCCCGTTACTACGACCTTGAGTACGGTTTCACAGGTTATGGTGCATGGCGCTATGGTAACCGTCCTCTGTTTATCGATGACGCTGATCCCACAAATGACGTTGTTCCAAATGTAACCGGTGGTCGTGACTATGCGGAGAAGTTTAATGTTCTGCAGCCAATCAGCACAACAGACACTATCACTAAGCTGACTGTTACCTGGACGCCAAACGAAGATACGCTGCTATATGTGACTTCTTCTGAAGGTTACCGTCCACCTGGGTTTAACCGTGGCGCAGCGCAGAAAGGCACCTACAACGGTACTGACTGTGTTGACGTTGCAGCTAACCCCAACAATGGTTTCCCAGGATACTGTCTGCCGTACAAGTTTGATTCCGATACTCTGGAAAATCTTGAGTTAGGTTGGAAACTTACTCTGATGGACGGCGATATGCGTGTTAACGGCTCGCTGTATCAGATCGACTGGAACGATATTCAGGTATCGCAGTTCGATTCACAGAATATCTCTATCTTTACTATCGTAGATAACGGCGGTGACGCTGAAATCCGCGGTCTGGAAATGGATGCGGTATGGGCTGTTAGCGATAATCTGACTCTGTTCGGCGCCATGTCTTACAACGATACTGAACTGGTGCGTGTAGACCCAGGTTTCTCGTTCGTTGTTCAGGACGAAGGTCGTCCACTGCCATTAACTCCAGAGTTCCAGGGCAATATGCGAGCCCGTTATACTTGGGATATGTCTAACGGAATGGAAGCATTCTGGCAGTTGGGCGGTAAGTACTCTGGTGAAGCACTCAACTCAATTGTTGATACTGCTGAAGAGCCAAACACTATGCAAGATAGCTACGTGATACTGGATGCATCGACTGGTGTGACCACTGATCAAGGCTGGGGTGTTGAGCTCTATATTAGCAACCTGACCGATGAGCGCGCTCAGCTGCACATCAACCGTCAGGACTTCTTAGAGAGAACTACGACTAACCGTCCTCGTACCATTGGTATGCGATTTAACTACGATTTTAATTAATCATTAAATTTAAATCGTTAAATCGAAGTAACAAGAAAGGCGAGCTTAGGCTCGCCTTTCTTGTATAAGTAGGTTGGTTTTATAATTGCCATACTTTGGATTTAATACATTTTAAGGTAACAGGAAATTCTATGTCTGCCAGTGATCAAACTGACAACACCAGTGCACAAACCAAACTGTCCGCAGAGACAGCGGCAGAAATGCTACAGCAAAGTAAGGCACAGATTCAGTCCGGTGATTTTTCAGCTGCTCAGAAACTTATGACGCAGTTATTGGCAGATTATCCCAACCATGCTGAAGCTCTATATTTGACCGCTGTGAGTCAGCGACTCAGCCAAGATTACCAGTCAGCCTTACTGTCACTAGATAGGTTAGCCAGTGTTGAGCCCAGCTATGGTCGTGCCTGGCAAGAGCGCGGCCATGTGCACATGGCCTGCAATAACTCCCAAGAAGCGCGCGCAGCTTTTCAGCAGGCAGTGACACTCAATAGCTCGTTAATTGCTAGTTGGCAGATGCTCATGTCATTGACTGATCCAGCAGTGGATACAAAAGCGCACGGCTATTTTAAGGATCAATACCAACGACTCGCTGCTCTGCCGCCGGAGTTACTGGGCGTGCGCAATCTGATGGAAGAGGGCAAACTTTCCAAAGCCGAGCAGCTGTGCAGGAGTTTTTTACAAAAACAGCCCAAACATATTGAAGCTATGCGTCTGCTTGCAGACTTGGGGGTTAAGACCCATGTTTTGGATGATGCTGAGTTTATTCTAGAGAGTGCTCTGGTGTTTGACCCGGGCAACCTGTTGGTGCGCTTCGACTATATGAATGTACTCTACAAGCGACAGAAATTTGAGCTCTGCATGGAGCAGGCGCAAATTCTATTGGATGCTGAGCCTGATAATAATAAATACTGTTTTTCCTATGCAAATCAATGTGTTGCGGTGGGGCGTTTTGAAGAAGCCCTAGCTCTTTACGATGAGTTTGTGGCCAGTGACCCCAAGGCTGCGCCAGCTCACCTATTGCGTGGGCACACATTAAAAACCATAGGTCGAATCGACGACGCAGTCGATGCCTATCGAAAGGTCTATGCGGCTAAGCCTGATTTTGGTGATGCCTACTGGAGTTTGGCCAACCTCAAAACCTACAGGTTTGAGGAGAGCGAAATTGCTATGATGCGGGAGCAGCAAGAAGCCCCGACTACCAGTTTAGACGACCGTATTCACCTCTGCTTTGCTCTGGGTAAAGCAATGGAAGATGCCAAGGACTACCAGTCTGCAGCGGATTACTACCTGCTGGGTAACCAACTGAAAAAAGAGGAAACCCAATACGACAAAGAGCGCATGACTTATAAGTTATCGTTGCAGGAAAAGTTCTGCACTGCAGAGCTGTTCAATAAGTTTGGCGCCTCTGGCTGCCAGGCGTCAGATCCGATATTTATCGTTGGTTTGCCCCGTGCAGGATCTACCTTACTCGAGCAAATTCTGGCCTCCCACTCTATGGTGGATGGCACCCTGGAGCTAAATAATATTCCGGCAATAGGTCATCGTCTAAACGGCCGCCGCACTGTGCATGAGGAGCCAAGATATCCACAGGTCCTGCATCAGCTAACTCCGGAAATTGCCCAGAAACTTGGACAAAGTTATATAGATGACACCCGAATTCATCGCGAAGGCGCGGCGTACTTTATTGACAAGATGCCGAACAATTTCCGCGACATTGGCCTGATTAAAATGATTTTGCCCAATGCAAAAATTATTGATGCGCGGCGCCATCCGATGGCTTGCTGTTTTAGTGGCTTTAAGCAGTTATTTTTTGAAGGTCAGGAATTTACCTACGGCCTTGAAGAGATTGGTACTTACTACCGCAACTATGTAGAGCTTATGGATCACTGGGATAGGGTACTGCCAGGTGCAGTGTTAACTGTTCAGTATGAGGACGTAGTGGCCGACCTGGAAACTCAGGTGCGCAGAATTTTGGATTACTGTGGACTGCCATTTGAAGACAGCTGTATCAGTTTTCATAAGAACGAGCGCTCAGTCAGAACCCCCAGTGCAGAGCAGGTACGTCAGCCGATCTATACCAGTGGGCTGGAGCAGTGGCGAAATTTTGAACATTGTCTGGATCCCCTCAAAGAAGCACTGGGTCCAGTATTGGAAAGATACCCAATTAAATAATTTGACTAAAAGCTTAACGGAGCGACCTATGTCAGTAACTACCATGACCGAGTTGGAAGTACGCCAACTGGTTGAAAACTGTTTGATGGCCAATGGGGCCAATCGAGAAAATGCCGCCGCCGTAGGGCGCACCATAGCCGCTGCAGAGCGCGATGGCTGCGCTTCTCACGGGTTATTTCGCATGCCGGGTTATATAGCTTCACTGCGCAGTGGCAAGGTCAATGGCAATGCGCAGCCCAGTGTCAGCAGAATTTCGCCTGCAGTGGTACGAGTGGATGGAGACCACGGCTACGCGCCATTGGCTCTTGAGGCAGGTCGAGAGGCGTTAATTGAAGCGGCGAGAGAAAATGGTATTGCCGCCATGGCACTGGTCAATGTCCATCATTTTGCGGCTCTTTGGGTAGAGGTAGAGCCCATAGCTGAGGCAGGCTGTGCCGCTATGGCCTTTACCACTTATAAACCTGCCGTAGTGCCAGCTGGCGCTAAACAGCCGCTGTTCGGTACTAACCCTATGTGCTTTGGTTGGCCGCGCGGTGATCGGCCGCCGATGGTATTTGATCAGGCGTCCGCCTCAATGGCTCGCGGCGAGGTAATGATCGCAGCCCGTGATGGTCACGCTGTGCCCCTGGGGACTGGTGTAGATGCCGATGGTAATCCAACCACAGAGCCACAAAAAATTATCGAAGGCGGCGCGCTCCTGCCGTTTGGAGGCCACAAGGGCTCCACCATCGCCATGATGATCGAGCTGCTAGTCGCTGGCTTAACGGGCATGGACTTTAGCTACGAAGCGCAAAAAAATGACAACAACGATGGCGGCCCGCCCAATGGTGGTGAGTTTATGCTGGCTATTGACCCCAATCGATTCGGCGATGCAGATAACTGGTTGCAGCACTCTGAGGCTTTTTTGACGCGTTTAGCTGGTATGGAAGGAGCCCATATGCCAGGCAACCGACGATATGCCAACAGGGCTAAAACCGCTGCCGAGGGTATCCAGGTTAAAGACAGCGTTTTAGCCAGCTGTCGAGAATTTTTATAGATTAGCTGTTCGGCTCTGGGCGCTCAAAAGCAAGATTATTCGATTGCGCTAGATTTGAGCATAGTAAGGCCATGCTTGGTTACCTGCTTGGGCATTTCCCTGATAATGGTATCAATCATGGCCTCAGCAGCAGGTGATAGCGTCCAGCCTTTGCGTGTAATTAGATAGATTGCCCGAACCTCTGTGGGTAGCAGGGGCCGTGATACGAGGTCGTCCGTTTTTGGAATGGCCAGTGATGGTAGGACGGAGACTCCCAAATTCGACTTGAGCATTGCCAGCAGTGTCGTGATATTGGGAAAGTCAAACTTTGACTCGCCAAAATTTTCTCTGATACGCAGCGTCTGCGTAATACCAGTATCCAAAAATGTTGTGCCTTCCAGCTCTTTTAAGTGCACTGGGCCGGTTTTCTTGCCTAGGGGGTGATCGGCATGGCAAATTAACTCCAATTTATCAGCAAACAGCGGTCTAAAATCCAACAGTTTGTTGGGTTTCCACAGGCTGCTCAGCCCAAAGTCCACCTCATTTCGCTCAACGCGTCGCTGAACGCCCTGAGAACTGTCATCATCAAGATGCAGGTGAATACCTGGGAATTCTGTTGAGAACGCCTTCACGATATCAGGGAGTACGTTGCTCGCTACTGAGGGCACAATGGCCATGCTAACGTGGCCACTGCGGCGCTCAGCCGTGGCACGCAAATCATAGATAGCTGTATCAAAATCTCTTACCAAACGCTGAGCTATGGGAATAAAATTCTCTCCCTCAGTGGTGGTGCTCACCTGCCTGGTGGTGCGTTCTAACAGCTTTAAACCAATAAATTCCTCTAGCTGTTTTACTGCCAGCGTAATGGCTGGCTGAGTGCGCGATAGTTTTTCTGCGGCACCATTAAAACTGCCTTCTTCAGCCACAGTGATAAAGGTGCGTAGATGACGCAAGGTCACGTTTAAGTATTTGATAATTATCTCGTTTTTATTATTAGTTAGATTTTCAACTACTCAAGAATAAATTAATTATGCTTATAAATCTATAGAAACTTTTCATTAGATTTATAGGTTGACAAGTATAAAAATGGGACGTTAAGGCGTAAGTACACGCCCAAATTCATCAACGGAGTCAGTATGAGTCAGGATCTGCATTGCAACTATATTAATGGCGAGTGGGTAGCCAGTTCAGAGGTTATTGAAAATATCAGTCCATCGGACACTAGCGATATTATTGGACGCTACGCCAAGGCCACAAATGAAGACTGTGTTGCCGCTATTGCTGCGGCAAATGCCGCCTTTGAAGGCTGGTCGCAGAGTGCACTGGAGCAGCGTAAAACAATACTGGACTTTATTGGGGCTGAGTTAATTGAACGCAGCGCTGAAATTGGGGAAATTCTGGCCAGAGAAGAGGGTAAAACCCGTGCCGAAGGGGTAGGTGAAGTCTATCGCTCTGGGCAGTTCTTTCAATATTACGCAGCCGAGACACTGCGCTTGATGGGCGAGAATACCCAGTCGGTGCGCCCTGGTGTTGATGTGGAAGTACACCGCGAGCCCCTGGGTGTGATTGGTATTGTTACGCCATGGAATTTCCCAATGGCCGTGGCCGCTTGGAAAGTGGCTCCTGCATTGGCCTATGGCAATGCTGTGGTACTTAAGCCTGCCGAACTTGTGCCTGCAAGCGCCTGGATTCTGGCCGATATCATCAGTCGCAGTGGACTGCCTGCTGGGGTCTTTAATCTGGTGATGGGAGCTGGCCGCGATGTTGGCGAGACGCTCTGCACCTCACCTGACATACAGGCTGTAACCTTTACTGGCTCCGTGGGTGTTGGCCGCCACATAGCACGAAACGCTATAGACAATATGGCCCGTATTCAGCTGGAAATGGGTAGCAAGAATGCACTGGTTGTATTGGATGATGCAGATATAGACGTAGCTGTGCAATGTGCTGTAGCCGGGGCCTATTTTGGTACAGGTCAGAAATGCACAGCCTCTTCACGATTGATTGTTCAGGCTGGTATCCACGACGAGTTTGTCGCAAAGATGAGCGAGGCTGTTAGCAATTTAGTGGTTGGACACGCGCTTGCGGAGGGCTCACAGATTGGCCCTGTGGTCGATGGCCGTCAGCTGCAACAGAATCTTGACTACATGCAGATCGCTAAAGACGAGGGTGCTGAATTGGTAGTTGGCGGAGAGGCCCTCAGCCTAGATACTCAAGGCTTCTTTATGTCTCCGGCTCTGTTTGTAAATACCAATAACCAAATGCGCATCAACCGCGAAGAGGTATTCGGCCCTATCGCCTGTGTGATCAAGGTCGATAGCTATGAAGAGGCACTGGCAGTCTCAAACGATTCAGACTTCGGGCTGACTTCCGGAATTATCACCAACAGTCTGGCCAATGCCGGACACTTTAAACGCCATTCTAAATCCGGTTGTGTGATGGTCAATTTGCCTACCGCAGGTACCGATTACCATGTGCCATTCGGCGGACGCAAGAATTCTAGCTACGGCCCGCGAGAACAGGGTCAGTACGCAAGGGACTTTTACACCATTATTAAAACTAACTACAGCAAGCCCTACTAATCGCCTGCTGAGGATAATCTGATGAACCGAGATATGCTCTTAGTCGACGGTCTGCAATACGTCAATTGGAACCGTGAGCTATTTGAAACAGCGCAGCGCAGTGGCCTAAGTGCTATCCATGTAACCATTGCGTACTGGGAAAATATTCGCGAGACCCTAGAGAATATCGGTAACTGGAATCGTCACTTTATCAACCATGCTGACTTGATTATGCCAGTGCACCAAGCAGATGATATTCTTGAGGCCAAACGCCTTGGTAAAGTTGGCATAATCTTTGGGTTTCAAAACTGCTCGCCCATAGAAGACGACGTCAAGATGGTGCAAATTCTTCATCAGCTAGGCGTACGGGTTATGCAGCTTAGCTACAACAACCAGAGCTTGCTGGCTACTGGCTGCTACGAGGATCAGGATAGCGGTGTGACCAGATTTGGTCGCGAAGTGATTAAAGAAATGAATCGCGTAGGCATGATAATTGACATGTCCCACAGCGCTGAGAAATCGACTCTCGAAGCCATAGAGATATCAGAGCGACCGATTGCCATTACCCACGCCAATCCGAGCTTTTTCCATCCAGCGCTGCGCAACAAATCGGATACTGTACTGCGCGCCCTAGGAGAGTCAGGTGGTATGTTGGGCTTTAGTATGTACCCATTTCATTTAAAGAATGGTTCTGACTGCCGGCTCGATGAGTTCTGCCAGATGATTATGCGAACGGCAGAAATGATCGGTATAGATCGCATCGGAGTAGGCTCAGATCTCTGTGAAAACTGGGACTATTCCACATTGGAGTGGATGCGCAGTGGCCGCTGGACTATGGGTGTTGACCATGGTGAGGGCTCTGCAGCTAACCCATCCTGGCCAAGACAGCCGAATTGGTTTGCAGGCTCCAAAGATATGCTTACCCTGGCGCAGGGCCTAGAAGACGTTGGCTTTGAAAATGCCGACATTGAAAAGATCATGGGTCTTAATTGGCTGACATTTTTCGAGCAATCATTCTCTGGTAGCAGCCGTTAAAAGCCCCGCTTTAGCTAGATTTGTTAGAAATCCGAGTATGTCGTTGTTGCGACACTGTTGTCGGTGTAAGCGAAGCTGTCACAGAGGATAACCCCTAAAATGACAGCCGTCGCGGGTTTTCAAAGCCCGCTTTCTCGAGAGAACCACCCTATGCATTTATTTGCTCAGACAGCCAGCGCAGACGCCTCGTCAGAGATCGCCGCACTGCCGCTTCGGCCTGCTAGTCAGGTTATGCAGCTCAGTCGCCTGGGTAGTTTTCATCAGTCTCGTCTTAGCTTTATGCGCACTTTGGTGCGCCGCATGATGCGTGAGAACTGGAAGATTCACAGTCCTGTCTTTGATCTGGATGGTGAAGGTTACGGCACGGTGATCTACGAGGTACAGGCTAAGCACGGCGTCTATAGCTTTGTGCTTTTTTCTCACTATCTTGATCCAGAAAATCGCAATGACCGGGTGATTGCCAATCAGTGGGATCTCACCATGGCACTCTGTGAAGGTCGAGTCGATGCGGCGCAGGTAGAGTTTTTGCGCAACAATGTACCCAAGCAAGAAGCTGGCCGCGTGGATTCCAGAGTATTTGTGCTCTCAAGAGCTAACCGAAGTGGTCGCACTTTTGAATATGTTGTCGATGAGTTATCTCAGGGTCGTCAGCCGAACATAGATGTGATCGCTGAAGTCGGCTATCTGTACCGCACCACTGCAGCCTATGGTAGTGGCAAGTTAGGCATGGCTGACTGGGAAAAAGTTCGCACCAAATATCAGGATTTTGCCCGACCCTTTGCTGCGGAAATGTTTACCTGCTTTATGCTGCGGCACTTCAGTTTTCAGCACGCTGATTATTTAGCCGCCAAACGCGCACCTAACACTGCGGTGACCCTAGACGATAACATCAAGCGTTATTTTGGTATTGGTAATTCCACAGGGTTGGGAATGGCACCCTTTTTAATTAACCATCCTCTGCTGATCAATCAGTGGATCCAGCAGCGCGAGACTGCTCTGGCTCGGGTCATTATGGCCGGCGACCAGGGTATCGAGCTGGAAATGATAGAAAGGTTAAAGGTAGCCGCCACAAGAGTGATACAGCATCTTGGCGAAATTGTGACTGGTGACGAGCGACAGAATACCTCCAATGCTAATACCAGAGCAGAACTCAAAGTACTGAGTAGCTGGTTGGCAGATCAGGGTGCGAATATGGTGTCAGGTGGCTACTCTTGGGCTGAACTAGTTGCCTATGCAGAGACTAATTGGCGCGTTGAAACCCAGGAAGTGATTAATACCATGCTGATCGAGCTGTACCCAGAGTTGGTGGATGATCTGGAAGACCAGATGGACGTCAGCGAAGAGCAGCATCTGGTGCCACAGATGCCAGTGGCAGATCTTATGGCACTGATCGAAGACAAGTATGATTGGGCTCTGGCGATAGACTTTACCCGGCCAGAGGCCCAGGGCTCATTTTGGTACAGGTCAGAAGAAAAGATGGAGCCGCGCCTTGGTCAGACTCATGTTGATCTGGGTATGGATAAGCAGATGCCTCTGGCTATTGGCCGCATGGTGCGGGAGTGCTATGACCAACTCTGTGACTTTAGTGACCAAAATCTCAACCAGAATGTGGCTCACTTTATTCTATCCAACCCCGCCCAGAGCGGCATTGTCAGTCGTATCCAAACTATGGGGTCGGCACTCTACGGAGATATTCGTGAAAACCTGGTGCATTCCGATGTGCTGCCGATTCATTTGCTGCGCTGCAAGCTGTCTTTCTTCGGCGTTAGCAAGTTTGATCCGCGCTCAAGACTCTGGGTGCGCAACACCATGTTCCAAGGCGCCCCTCTGGTCAGCGATTTCGGCAAGCCTTTCTTTGATGATTGGCAGTTCCCAATCAAGCCGACAACTGGTGTTTCCGACTAAAACTCATGCGAGTTTCACGCAATGAATTAACCGCATCGCTCAAGAAAGCCTTCGAAGGCCTCGGCTTTTCTGTGGGCGACTATCAGGATGCAGCGGCTATGGTGGTTTGGTCCGAGATGCATGGACTAGGTGGCTTAAGCCAGCTACAGAGGGCGTTGCCGTTTCTCGATAACTCGCCCTGTCTCAATGCCAAGTTGATCAGTAATACTGAACAGCAGGTGGTGCTAGATGGGCAGAATAGCTCTGTGTTGCTCTGCGGCACTCAGGCTGTTCGTCTGGCCTGTGCCATGGCGGGTGAGAAGGGTAATGGCCGAGTGCAGCTGGACAACTGTCACAATCGGCAACTAATTAGTCAGTGTCTGGTTGGCGCCGCTCAACTGGGGTCTGCACTGGTTGCCTATTGGCAGCAGGATAACCTTGGTCATAAACTCAGTATAGAAGCCGGCGCTCAGCAGCCAGAGTATAGGCAGTATTCGCTGGCTAATTCTGGCTGCGCGCAATCGTTATTAATTTTTGTCAGCACAGATTTGGCCGAGATTGAACATCAATTTATTGCTGAGACAACTCTTGGTGTAGAGGCCCACAGCGTTGGCCCTGAGGCCATGCTGGAAAGCTATAATCAGGCTTTAGAGCTGGGCATAGAGATAGTTGCCGAGCTCTGGCATGAGCTGGATAATCTAGTGGCGAGAGTCTTGGTAGAGTCTACCGAGAGTTCAAGAGCTGGTGCCGGCGACTAAGCCTACTGCTCATCTAATTGGCTTCTTAATTGCTGAGCCTGTTCGATAATCCAACTGCGAAAAGCTTCGACATGTGGTCTTATAGGCTTATCGGTGGGGGTGGTCAGGAAAAACGATTCCGAGGTTACCACCCGTTGCTTAAACGGTGCTATGAGACGCCCGCTGGCCAGCATATTAGTTGCAAGCGAAGTGCGGCTAAGTGCCACACCATGGCCCTGAGCAGCCATTTCCATTGCTGTCATCAAAGAGTCAAAATGGATACCCTGCGAGGCATCAATGCTGTAATAGCCGGCCTGATTCAGCCAGAACCCCCAGCCCTCCTCGTAGCCGATTACATGCAATAGTGTGTAGTTATCTAAATCATCTGGCGCCGCTGGCGGCGGTTGATTATTCAATAGCAGCGGGCTACAGACGGGAATCAAACGGTCCCAGGTCAGCCTGTCACTGATACAGCCGGACCATGTTCCCTTGCCGTAGGATATTTCTAGATCGGCTTCTTTGTCGGCACCAGCAACCCAAATATTACTGGTGAAGCGCAGATCTATCTCCGGATATCTGGCTCTAAAATCAGCCAGCCGGGGTGCCAGCCAGGTATTAAAAAACACCAGATTGACGCGAAGTGTTAGCGTGTGATTGCGCTCTTTTCCAAACACCTCATCGGTGACTAGGGCGAGTTTCTCTATCGACTCCCGAACACCTGGTATATAGGCGCGACCAGCGTCAGTAAGCTCCACGCCTCGCGGCAAACGCTTAAAAAGCGCACAGCCCAGTTTAGTTTCTAGACCTCTTATCTGCTGGCTGACAGCCGCCTGAGTCATATGCAGTTCAGTGGCGGCCTGAGTAAAGTTTAGGTGACGGGCTGAGGCTTCGAAGGCACGCAGCCAGTTTAGCGGGGGCAGTCTTTTTTTCATTATTATTTTTCCGCACAACCTGTTAATTATTGTTCTGGGTTATCAATCAGATCACCCAGTTGGTTGGCTGCACTCTGCAGGGTTTCGGTAAACAGAAGCAGCTCTTCAAAGCTCTTGCGAATTACCGGTGCATGGGTAAACAGGCAAGCACATAGTCTATCGCTGCTATCAGTAATTGGAACTGCACAGGCAACCATACCATCGACAAACTCCTGATTGTCCGTGCCAACCTGACTGACTCTTATCTTTTGTAATTCCATCTCCAGCCGATCTGCATCCACAATGCTGTTCACTGTATACCTTGTCAATGGTAGCTTGCTAATAATACCTTGTCGTCGCTCTTTTGAAACCGAGCTGAGGTAGAGTTTGCCACTGGCTGTACACCAGCTCGGAGTATGGCTACCTACTTGCAGATGCATCTGGATCGGCCAGTCGCTTTGAACGCGATCATAGTAGACCATCTCTGAGCCTCTGGGCACGGCAATACCGCAGGTCTCTCCGATTTCTTTGGTGAGTCTTTGCAAAATCGCACGACGCAGTGCGCTAAAGCGTTCGCTGTGCAGCACACCCCAAGCAATACTGTGCATTCTGGCGCTGGGAATAATTAGCCCGCGCATGTTTGTCTGCACAAACCCATCAGTTTCCAGCTGGTTGAGTAGGCGGTGAATACTGGGTTTGGGTATATCTAGCTGGCAGGCCAAGTCGCCGGGCGACATTGGCCGCTCGGCTCGAGCCACAGCTTCGATAATCTGCATAACTCGGCTTACCGCAGAGCCCTTTTCCCTAGTAGTCATAGCCTTAGCTCATAGTTGGCATAGAGAATTGCGCACCCTCACGAACACCTGCCGATGGCCAGCGTTGGGTGATCGTTTTGCGTTTAGTGTAAAAACGCACCGCGTCGGGACCATAGGCATGTAGGTCACCGAACAGTGAGCGCTTCCAGCCACCGAAGCTATGGTAGGCCACAGGCACTGGCAGAGGTATATTAATACCTACCATGCCGACCTGAATATGGTCGGAAAAATAGCGTGCAGCCTCACCATCTCGGGTAAAGATACAGGTGCCGTTGCCATATTCATGGTCGTCGATCAAATCCATTGCTGCCTGCATACTATCAACTCTAACCACCTGTAATACCGGACCAAAGATTTCTGCCTTGTAGCTATCCATATCTGGAGTCACACGATCTATCAAGGTGCCACCCACATAAAAGCCATTCTCATAGCCATTGATGTTTGGATTTCGGCCATCCACCACAATCTCAGCTCCCTGCTCTTCAGCGCTATCTATATAGCCGAAAACTTTGTGTTGATGTTGCTCTGTAATCACTGGGCCAAAGTCATTGTTGTCATCATGGCAGGGGCCTATTTTAAGGGTTTTCATGGCCTCTTTCATTTTGCTGACCAGTGCATCTGCCGCTGAATCTCCCACAGCTACAGCCACAGACAGCGCCATGCAGCGTTCACCAGAGGAGCCAAATGCGGCACCTAAAAGCTGAGCCACAGCATTATCCATATCAGCATCGGGCATCACAATCGCATGATTTTTGGCGCCCCCAAGAGCCTGACAGCGTTTACCGTTGGCATTGGCGGTGGTATAGATTGACTCAGCAATAGGGGTCGAGCCAACAAAGCTAACTGCCTTGATGCGCTCGTCATTAAGCAAGATATCCACGGCTTCTTTATCGCCATTGACCACATTCATCACGCCGTCGGGCAAACCAGCCTCTTTAAGCAGCTCGGCGATAAACAGGGTAGAGCTGGGGTCCCGTTCTGAGGGTTTTAAGATAAAGCAGTTACC
Source organism: Porticoccaceae bacterium (assembly GCA_018663035.1). Classification (GTDB taxonomy): domain Bacteria; phylum Pseudomonadota; class Gammaproteobacteria; order Pseudomonadales; family Porticoccaceae; genus HTCC2207. Next base: position 2,129 of record JABJEX010000019.1, on the reverse strand, counting down.
GCAAACAATTGCCATTGGATACATCCACAGAGGAACCATGGCAGGGAAGTTAAATGGCGTAATACCGGCGACCACGCCTAGAGGCTGAAACTCACTCCAGGAGTCGATATTGGGCGCGACATTTTTACTGTGTTCACCTTTAAGAAGCTCCGGGGCGCAACAGGCATACTCAACATTTTCGATACCACGCTGTAACTCGCCGGCAGCATCATGACTGATTTTGCCGTGTTCCTCGCCGATTAATGCGCAAATTTTGTCGGCGTTTTGCTCCAACAGATCTTTAAACTTAAACATGACCCGCGCTCGCTTGATGGCTGGTGTATTGCGCCATGCCGGAAAAGCCGCCTGAGCCGCGGCTATGGCTGCCTCAACCGTTTGCTTGGAGGCCAGTGACACCTGCTTGCTAACCTCGCCGGTCGACGGGTTGTAAACGTCCTGCGCGCGCTGGCTGTCGGTGACTATCTCACCATTGATTAAATGTCCTACTAGGTTCATTGCGATATCCTCGAAAAATTGGTTTACCAAAGCTTGCTGTAGATCTGAATAATTTCGTCCGCACTGGGGACCCGGGGATTATTACCTGGAGAGCCTGAAGCCAGTGCCTGTTCGGCCATTAAGCCTAGATTGTTAAAAAAGTGTTCAGGGTCGATGCCAAACTCCGCGGGGGTGGGCACCTGTAACTCCTGATTAATTGCGTAGAGTTCATCCATCAGCTTGCGGTTGGCTAAGTCATCACTGTCTTCGGCACCTGCTACACCCATGGCGCGGGCACAGTCGGCATAGCGTTCAGGCGCTGCGGGAATACTGTACTCAGTGACAGTTGGCAGCAGCATAGCGTTAGAGAGACCATGAGGAACATGGTAAAAAGCACCGATAGGGCGCGACATACCATGTACCAGTGCCACAGAGGCATTAGAAAATGCGATGCCGGCTAGAGTGGCACCTAGCATCATCTTTTCGCGTGCCTTGCGGTCGCTACCATTGTGGAATGCGGTGCGCAGATTAGGGGCTAACAGTTTCATAGCTGCAATGGCCTGACTGTCACTGTAGAGGCTGGCTTTTTTACTCACATAGGCCTCCATAGCATGGGTCAAAGCGTCAATTCCCGTATCAGCAGTGGTGCGTGGAGGCAGGCTTAGAGTCAGTTCATAATCCACCAGCGCTGCAGTCGGCATAAAACCAATACCCACACAGAGCATTTTTTCATCTGTAGTTTCATCGGTGATAATGGTGACCTTGGTGCACTCAGAGCCGGTACCAGCCGTAGTGGGGATGGCAATAATAGGCAGGCCGGGCTCGTTGACAACTCGCGGAAACTTATAGTCTCGCATGACGCCGCCATACTTACCCAAAATGGCGATCGCCTTCGCGCTGTCAATCGGGCTGCCACCGCCAATGGCAACTATGCTGTCGTAGTTTCCATCTCGTACCTTATCTACACCTTCTTGAATAGAGCTTACCGTAGGCTCGGGCACGGTATTATCAAAAATATCTGCTGGAATAGACGCAGCCTCGAGGCTGGCTTGCAGGCGGCCAACATAGCCCAGTTCAACCATCATCTTGTCCGTGACAATCAGCGGCCGCTTACAGCCAAGGCTGTTGAGAATATTACCAGCTTCCTGGCTAGCGCCTTCACCCACTTGTAGGATGCGTGGCAGAATGATTTGAGTCGACATAATCAGTCCCCAGTTTTAATTGTTATAGGTTTTTCCGCAGGGCTTTGACCCTCGGTATAGAGAGATTTACACAGCCCGTACGTGGCCAGAAGAAGAACAATAGAGAAGGGCAGGGCAGCAGCGATGGACGCAGTTTGTAGCGCCTTTAAACCGCCTGCAAAGAGCAGAACGGCAGCCACTGTGCCTATGGCAATACCCCAGAAAATACGCAGGCGCCCAGGAGGATTTTCTCCTCCCATTGCTACCAGTGTGCAGATTACCAGAGTGCCAGAGTCAGCAGAGGTTACAAAGTACGTAACCAGCATCAGGGTACAGATGGTTGACATAATGGTGGTAAGCCAGATCCCTAAATCCATCAGTTCAATGGTCTTAAAAAGTGCCAGAGTATGGTCGGCATTGACCGCGTAGGTAACACCACCAGTGCCAAATAATTCGATATGCATTGCAGTATTG
>JABJEX010000018.1 GCA_018663035.1 Porticoccaceae bacterium | reverse complement strand
TGGCATCGTAGCGGATTGCGAGGTTTAATTGATAAACGTAATCGTTTTCAAAGGTTTTGGCTCTATGTGATAACAACACTTAAAATCATTGAGAATAAAGCCCACCCGTTTTAGAGGCGGACTTTCTCTCTAATTTACATTAATAATTTGGTGTAAGACGCACTCCGTAGATGACAATGTCTCCTGCGTTGATGTTGTCATCACCGACCCATCTTCCAACGATTAGACCAAACATTTCCGCTTCGGCCAAAGAACCTTTAAAGGAAGTCAAATTTGCTAGTTCTACCACCTGTAAGTTACTCGTTCCATCTGGAGTAATTGTGTATTCAGTACTCTGGTTTGGCGCAACAGGTTGGGATGTTGTAAAACTATCAACACCGAATTCCAATATCCAAGTATTCGTTAAGTCTGTGGTTGCAGACCAATAAATAGTAGCATCAAAAGACAGAGCACTTTCCCATCCGTCGGGACTAGGAAAGTTTACGGAACCGTAACTAACCGTCGCGGGAGGAATCACTAATATATTCTGCAAATAACCGTTGTGATTGGTAATTGTAGAATTTTGAGTAAATTGCGATGGTGTGAAAAAGATAGAATTAGAGCCTGAATCACCCTTGTCACCTGTTGCACCAACTGCACCCATGTCACCTTGAGGACCTGCAGGTCCAGCTACACCCTGAGGACCTGCAGGTCCAGCTACACCCTGAGGACCTGTATCTCCTATATCACCTTTGTCACCATCATCACAGGACGCAAGCATCAGTGCAGAAATTAGATAGATCGATAACTTGAAAATTTTTATTGGACTCATGATTACTACCCTCTTAGTTTTTAGTTTGTCCTTAGAATTAACTAATCATAGCTGAATACCCCATCCAGTCAAATCAGGGCTAGATCGAGGTGAGAAGTTTCTGATGCTTATAGAAAGACTGGGTTTGCAGAGTTTTTGGAGTCTTCAGGTAGAGAGGTGTTTTCTTTCACTCAGGTTGCCCATAGGTTGCCCTAGCTGAATTTACGATTATGGACCAACAAGAAATAATAAATTTAAAATATAAGTAACTGATTTTAATCAATATTATGGTAGCTACGGGTGGACTTGAACCACCGACCCCAGCATTATGAATGCTGTGCTCTAACCAGCTGAGCTACGTAGCCACAATTTTTTACAGACCCTGCGATACAGGGGCGCGCATTTTCGCCAGATGCCGCGCTTTTGTCAAGAACTTCAAAGCCCTATATGGGCACTGGGATGAACCGAAAAAATCTGCAGTTAAGTCTCCAAGTTATTGGGACTTAAATCACATTAACTGTAATGATTTGGCACTGCTATACATTACTGTTAGCTGGTTCATCATATTTTCACAAAGCCTATCGATAATAGACCCATGCCTCTGGCTGAGGTCTATTTGACACTGTCTGGGCTATGGCCAAACAAAACCAGGGTACCCTGAAGTTCTCTGATTTCTCGACTGGGTCGCAGCGCTAATAACAGGCGGCAGTGTTGAGGCCACCTCAGTCAGAGGTTTTTTTTATTGGTTCAGGTACTGGATTCTGTAAACTCGCCCCCCCAGATCGTCAGTCACATAAAAGCGCCCTTGATTATCCTGCGCCACATCTACCGGTCGCCCAAGAATACCGTCTTCTGCAAGAAAGCCACTGAGGAAATCGCGACTCTCAATATTGCCCTGTGCATCCCAGTGCAGAGATATAACGCGGTAGCCATCGAGTTCAGAGCGATTCCAGGAGCCGTGCAAGGCTACTAGGGCTGTGCGCTGGAATTCTTCAGGTAGGTTTTTATGGGTCTCGACAAAGTGAATACCCAATGGTGCGTTGTGAGCGCGAAACTTAAAGGCGGGAAGTATGCTTTCGGCCGCTAGATCTGGGCGCTTGTCGCCAAAATCGGGATCTGGAATATTGTCGCCATTAAAATAGGGCCAGCCATAAAAGCCTCCCTCAACAATGAGATTTAGTTCGTCCGGTGGGAAATCATCACCCAACATATCTCTAGCGTTAACCGTGGCATATAGGTCACCCCAGGGTGCCCAGTCGAAGCCAACGCTGTTTCGCAGACCGGTCGCATAAATCGACAAGTTGCTACCATCCATTTCTGAGCGCAGCATGGCCGAGTATCTAGCATCCTCTGGCTCACAGACATTGCAGGGAGAGCCTACAGTTACATAGAGCTGACGATCAGGTGAAATACCGATGGTTTTGGCATTGTGTGACATATGCGGGTGCCCGAAGGGCAGATCTTTAAGAATGATTTCAATCTCGCCGAGCAGACTGCTCGTGCTTTGATCAAAGGTCACTCTCGAGACTTTGTCTCGCTCACTGAAATATAGCCAGTCACCATCAAAAGTAAGGCCTTGCGGATTACTCAGGCCCTCGATAATTACCGATTTACTCTCGTAGTTACCATTGCCATCCCGATCTTGCAGAAGCACTATGTGGCCAACATCTGTCAGACTGACCAACAAATCATTATTTTCGGTTACCAGAATAAAACGTGCATAGCCTAGATCTTCGGCGACCAGTTCAGCTTGAAAGCCATCTGGCAGGACAAAATTGGATGCCTGTACCTCGGCTTCAGAGCGGTTCATGCCGGCCACGGTGCTCAGCATCAGCCAAAAGCCCGATAGACCTCCTGGAATGCTAACTGAAATGTAGCCAGCGCCACCGATAACAAGAACAGCCAACACTGTGGCTAGGGTTAGGGATATCTTTTTTAACATTGACAGCCTCCGGAGAGCTATTCGTTAAGCTGAGGTCTAGGTTATTTTTTTGCTACTGCCGTAGTAATGGAGCCACAAACCACCATGAGGGCACCTATAAGAGAGATCGTTTGAAGCGATTCTGCAACTATCCCCTGCATAGGAATTAACTGCACAATAGCGACCGTAAGCAACGGGGTCAATGCTATCACGGCACTAACTCGGGAGGCTTCCATATGCACCAGTGCCTCGGCAAAACTACCATAGGCAATCAGAGTATTGAGACCACAAAATGCTAACAGCCCCCATTGCAAGCTGCTTAGCTCGGGCAGTGGGGTAAAGTCGGTAAACGGCAGAAATGCCAGAGCGCCAATCCAATAGAAAACCAACATGGTCTCTTCGGAGTTGAACTCCATCAATAAAAACTTTTGTATTACCGCATAACCAGTCCAGCAGACGGCTGCGACGATAATCATCAGCAGGCCGACACCGTAGTCGTTGAACGATATAAACAGCTCGGCTAAATGATGATTAAAAAATAGCAGCAGTCCTGAGACAAAGGTTGCGAACCCTAACCACTGGGCCTTAGAGAATTGCTCTTTAAAGATCCATAATCCCGCTAACAATAGCAACATAGGGGCGAGCTGAATCATGACCTGAGCGGCTTCTGGCGTAGTTTTTTCCAAGCCTAAAATATAAAGTGCGTAGTTGCTTGTCAGTAACAGCCCCGCAGCAAGTAACATAACCAGTTGCTTAGGTGAGAGCAATTTTCGTCGATTTGGCAGGCGACGGCGCAGTATCAAATAGGGCGTCAGCAGCACTGCCGCTAATGAAAAGCGAAAAAACGTTGTGGTGATGGGGTCTAAGGTTGCCATCACCCCAGTCAGGGCAATTGGCAATACACCCCACATAGTGGCGGTAGAAAGGGCAAGTAATAACCCCAGCTTCCAGTGTCCAGATACCGAGGTCACTGTGGGCTACACATTAAAACGGAAATGAATTACGTCGCCATCCTTAACAATATATTCCTTGCCTTCCAGGCGCCATTTTCCGGCGTCCTTTGCTCCTTGCTCACCATTTCCGGCGATATAGTCATCGTAGCCGATAATTTCAGCGCGGATAAAACCTTTCTCAAAATCTGTATGAATCTTGCCCGCTGCATTGGGTGCTGTTGCGCCTACCGGAATAGTCCAGGCACGCACTTCTTTGGGCCCTGCGGTAAAGTACGTTTGGAGTCCCAGCAGATTGTAGCCGGCGCGGATCACGCGATTTAGACCTGGTTCGTCCATTCCCATTTCTTGCAAGAATTCGACTTTCTCGTCATCTTCAAGTTCTGAGATTTCCGCTTCCATCTTGTTGCAGATGGGTACGACTACCGACCCTTCGCTCTCAGCTATTTTGGTAACTGCGTCGAGATAGGGGTTATTCTCAAAGCCATCTTCATCCACATTGGCAATATACATTGTTGGCTTGAGGGTCAGCAGGCTTAGGGGTTTAAGTAATTTTAATTCATCTTTTGTAAGTTCAAATGAACGCAGTGGCTTAGCCTCGTTGAGGTGGGGCAGAATCTTTTCGGCCACAGCCTTCAGAGCTATGGCATCTGCATCCTTGCCTTTGGCTGCCTTAGAGGCGCGCAATATGGCTTTTTCTACGCTGTCTAGGTCAGCCAGTGCCAACTCAGTATTGATAACATCTATATCATCTGGCGGGCTAATTTGACCTTCCACATGGATCACATTGTCGTCATCAAAACATCTAACCACGTGAGCGATAGCATCGGTTTCACGAATATTTGAGAGAAACTGGTTGCCCAGACCCTCACCTTTCGAGGCGCCAGCGACCAGGCCGGCAATATCAACAAATTCCATGCTGGTTGGAATCAGGCGCTCGGGTTTAACAATTGCGGCAATCTTGTCTTGACGAGGATCGGGGATAGGCACAACACCAGTATTAGGCTCGATGGTGCAGAAAGGAAAATTCTCCGCGCCAATACCAGCTTTGGTTAATGCATTAAATAATGTGGACTTACCAACATTTGGCAGTCCGACAATTCCGCAGTTAAAACCCATTTTAAATGTCCTATGCTCTGGCTGAGATCAGCTGGCCGTTAAATCGAATAAAAAATACAGTTAGCAAGAGTGCAGTGCAGTCATGGCTTTTTCCCACTGACCGTCAACAGCTAGCGGCAGATAACGCAAAGCGTCGTCTATGCTATTGGCGATTAGCTGCTGGTCAGATGGCGAAGCCTTTTTTAACACATAGTCGGCAACCTGATTTGCCTGTCCCGGATGACCAATACCTATTCGTAACCGAGCAAAATCAGTGCTGTTGCCTAGGCTTTTAATGGTATCACGCAAGCCATTATGCCCGCCGTGTCCACCACCCTTTTTGAAACGGGCTATGCCTGGATCCAGATCGAGCTCATCATGCACCACGAGAATATGCTCTGGAGCAATTTGATAGAACTTGGCAAGCGCAGCTATGGACTTTCCGCTAAGGTTCATAAAGGTACTGGGTACCAGGAGGCGTACATCGCGCGTTCCTATGGTGACTCTTGCAGTATCACCAAAAAATTTGCTCTCATGTTTGAGCTCGCTATGTAAAAATTTTGCAAGCTCCAGAACCAAGTCGGCCCCGGCATTGTGTCGCGTCCGGTCGTAGTTGGCGCCGGGATTTCCCAGTCCGACTATTAACTTTACGGTCGCTTCCAATGTCAGGGCCTTCTCAGAGGGCACAGACGAAGATTACTCTTCGCTTGATGCCTCAGAACTGTCAGCAGCATCTGCATCACCAGCTGGCGCTACATCTTCTTCCTTCGCCTTAGACTTGTTCACAGCTGCAATTGGCAGATCGTGGTCTTCACCGTGGCTTAGGGCTACAGACTCAACACCTTTTGGCAGTTTGATATCTGAGATGTGCAGGGTCTGACCAAGATCTACCTCGGCCATATCTACTTCTAGATATTCCGGCAGGTCTTTTGGTAGGCACATAATTTCCAATTCAGTCATGCTGTGAGCGATCAAACCGCCGCTCATCTTCACGCCAACACAGATATCTTCATTGATGAAGTGTAAAGGCACTTTGGTTTGCAGCTTGGTGTTCTTGCTAACTCGCAGGAAATCCATATGCAGAACAATCGCCTTGGCAGGGTGACGTTGAACATCTTTAACGATTACGTCTTCTGCTTTGCCGTCAATTTCCAGAGAAACGATGTTCGAGTAGAATGCTTCGTTCTCTAGCGCTTTGACAACGTCTTTGTGGATCAGGCTGATCTGGGCTGGGTCTTTCTTCCCGCCGTAGACGACTCCTGGAATTTCACCGGCCAGACGACGCAGGCGGCGGCTCGCACCTTTCCCTTTATCCTCACGACCTTTCGCTTGTAGTGTAAAATCAGTAGACATAATAGTCTCCAATGTTGAGCCAAAACAGACCGCGACCAGACCTGAGATGGAGTTTTAATGCCTAGTTAAAGGCGGATGTATCAGCACTAGCCCGCCAGCTTTTAAGGCTGGTCAAACATCGCACTAATTGATTCTTCATTGCTAATGCGACGAACAGATTCACCCAGCAGCTTGCCTAGCTGGAGGGTACGGATCTTTTTGCATTTTTTAGCTTCATCGCTCAGTGGGATACTGTTGGCGACAACCAATTCGTCCAACTGAGAGTTCTTAATATTATCGATGGCACCGCCGGACAGGACGGCATGAGTAGCGTAGGCGACTACCTTTGTGGCACCGTTTTTCTTCAGCGCTTCCGCGGCTTTGCAAAGGGTACCTGCTGTATCCACGATATCGTCGACTAACACGCAGGTGCGTCCTTCAACCTCACCAATCAGGTTCATTACTTCACTCTGATTAGACGTAGGGCGACGCTTGTCAATGATCGCTAGATCACAACCAAGTTGTTTAGCGACTGCTCTTGCACGCACCACACCACCGACATCTGGTGATACGACCTGCAAGTTCTTGTAATTTTGACGTTCAATGTCACCCAGTAACACGGGAGCGCCATAGACGTTATCCACTGTACAGTTGAAAAACCCCTGAATCTGCTCAGCGTGGAGATCGACGGTAAGCACGCGGTCGACGCCAGCATTTGACAGCATGTCTGCAACTACCTTGGCGCTGATAGGTACACGCACAGAGCGAACGCGGCGATCTTGGCGAGCGTAACCGAAGTAGGGCACTACAGCAGTGATTCGACCGGCAGAGGCGCGACGCAATGCATCGATCATCAGAACCAGTTCCATCAGATGGCGATTAGTGGGAGCACAGGTTGGCTGCACCACAAACACATCATGTCCGCGAACATTTTCGCGAATCTCAATATTGATTTCACCATCTGAAAATAATGATACCAGTGCATCACCCAGAGGAATGCCCAGTGTGCGAGCGATTTCAGATGCCAGTTCCGGATTTGCATTTCCGGAGAAGACCATTAATCTTGCCACGTCATTTTTCCTGGTATTCATAATTTAGATATGGCTGGGGCGGGAGGATTCGAACCTCCGATGCCGGGATCAAAACCCGGTGCCTTAACCACTTGGCGACGCCCCAGTAAAAAAGTTTTCCAAACGCTGGTGTAGAGATGAGCGATTTACGCCCCGCGCTATAAAAGCATTCCAGTGCTTTGGAACCAGATCTTTAGCCCGTTGGGCCTCTGTCTGGCTATCAAAGCTACAAAATACACTAGCACCAGTCCCAGTCATCAGAGGTTGATTGTAGTCTTTGATCCATTCCAACGCCTGTTTCACCGCTGGATAGAGCTGTTCGACTACAGCCTGACAGTCATTCCTGTACTGCTCCCCTGAGAGGGCGCGTATTTTGATGGGTGAAGAGTTCCTTGTCAATTGAGGATTTGAAAAAATTTCAGCTGTCGACACCTGCACATTCGGTGTGATTACCAAATACCATTGCTCAGGAATATGCACTGGGGTTAAAAGCTCCCCAATTCCCTCAGCAAAGGCACTGTAACCACGCACAAAAACTGCAACATCAGCACCCAGTTGCGCTCCCAGCTGAGCTAGGGAATCTTCTGATAACCCGCACTGCCAAAGCCTATTAAGTGCCACCAATACAGTCGCCGCATTACTGCTACCACCACCTAGACCGCCACCCATCGGAATTTGTTTATCCAGCAAAATATCGCAGCCACTGGCACAGCCACTGTGCTGTTGAAGTAATTTGGCCGCTCGCACAATTAAATTGTCTGCCATGGCTAAGTTAGCTATCTGAGGGCTAAGGCTTATATTGCCACTGCTGTTAGGTGTAAAGGTTAGGTTATCGCCAAAATCTAGCAATTGAAAAAGGGTTTGCAGCTCATGGTAACCATCGGGTCGCCGACCGGTAATATGCAGAAACAGATTGAGCTTTGCCGGTGATGGCAGGCTGATAGATGTCATGGTTTTTAGACCGCTGGCTAATTGTCTGGAACGCTCCAGCCTGATATTACCAGTTTAAAGCTCTGGTCCCCAAGTTGGCCTGTAATTTTACCCGGCAACGCAATCCCCTGGTTCTGACTGTAACGAGAAAAAGATAGCTGCCAGCCTGCCTGCTCGAAACTGGCTGCTGTGCCCGTAGGCCCAGTAATTAGATTGCTGATGGCTGTTTTAGACGGAGAGGGTAACCCGCGAGCCCACCAGCTGAGTGCGTCGACGGGAATCGCCAGTCCGGTCAGTTTCAGCGCCAAAAATTCTGGGCTGTCGCTAAAAGTCTGCGATCCCTGTCGCATTTTGGCGAGGGTTTCGTCGCCCTCAATAACAGCGCTGCCTGCGCCCAAGGGACCGCTTAGATACAATTTGTAATACTGTTGATTTTGCAGCCACTTCAGGTTGGCGCTACCCCCCTGTGAGGCATTTTTAAAACCTAGCTTGCCCTGCAGCTGCCATTGATCAAATTGCCCGACCTGCAGCTTATGGTCCTGCCAGCTGCCGGTGTTCGATGATTGAATCATTGATTGACTGCTACAGCCCGCCATAAAGCACGCTGCAATTAGACAAAGAGCCCTCAGCGAAAAAAGAGCCCTCAGCGTAAATAAAGCTCTCATGGACCAGCAACCTCAGTAGGCTCAGTCTCACTAGCGCCCAAGCGCTGCATCGTTTCCACAATGCTTTGGTGGCCCGGCGCCTGCTCTAACCCCAGTCGCCAGCTCTTAAGTGCCTCTTCAGGGTTACCCAGGGTCCAATACACCTCACCCAGATGAGCGGCAATTTCAGGATCCGGCATAATACCCATGGCTTTTTCCAGATACTCCAAGGCCTCTTGTAACTCACCCATTTGGAACAGCACCCAGCCCATACTATCTATGGTTGCCGGGTCGCCAGGGTTCAGCAGGTAGGCTCGTTTAATTAATCCGTAGGCTTCTTGATGGCGGTCGGTGTGTAAAACCATTGTATAGCCCAGCGCATTGAGGGCCGTGGCGTTATTTTCATCTAGCGAGATCAGGGTGCGCAGATCTTGCTCGGCCAGAGCAAAATTATCTTGCTGTTCGGCGAGCATAGATCTTGCATAAAGCAGTTGGCTGTCCTCAGGGAAAGCAGTTAAACCATCGCTGAGAATTACCATGGCCTGTTCAGGTTGATTGGCGCTCATCAGCAGGCTGGACTCGATTTGGAATAGCGACGCAGCCTGATTTGGTTGCTCTGCGCGCAAGCGCTGGAGATATTTGCGAGCCGAATCGAGGCCGCCTTTTTGGGCCAGTAAAACGCTCAGTCTCGAGACAGCGGCAAGATAGTTTCTGCCATAGCTCACCTGAGCATAATGTCTAATTGCCACAGTGGGTTCGCCGAGCTTATCGGCAATGCTGCCAAGATGGTATTGAGCATCCGCTCGCAGGCTCGGTTTTGTGGAAGCCTGATTAAATAGCTCAACAGCACGTTCAATTTTACCCTGACTGCGCAGCAGTAATGCCAAAAGAAAATTCACCTCCTGATCATCCGGCTGCTGGGTATGCAGGACTTCGAATTGTTCTATGGCTAGATCGCGATCACTAGTGGTCAAAAATCTTGCATACTGCAGGCGCAGCTTGGAATTTTCTGGCTGGCGTTGCAAAGCATCAGCTATCAGTTCGAGCGCCTCTGTTTCTCGACCTTGCTGGTGCAGCAGCTGAGCCAGTAGCAGTAGTCCCCGTTGATCGTCTTGGCGCAGACGCAAATAGCTTCTGGCAGCAGCCTCTGATTCAACCAGTTGGTCACTAGCCCGAAATAGAATGCCTTTGGCTAACAATTTTGCTGCTGCTTTGTTTTCACTGAGTTCTGCCTCTTGATAGGCTTGAATGAGCGAATTGATATCTTCGGGCTGCTGAGGGATGGCAGTGATGGCAAGAAAAGTCTCTAGATCGTCTGCTTGCTCATACAGCCAGGTGGCGTAAACCAAGGCCGCCAAAAAGTTATTTTGCAGAGCATAGGCTTGCATGGCCGCTTGCTGAGCCCTGGGGTTTTTAGGCTCAACTTCGACCCAGAGCAAGGCCATCTCTAGTGCCGATTCATCGGTGGCTAGGTTGCGATTGCGCATATAGTCGGCCACTCGCGCCGCCAGCTCTATAATGGCGATATCGCGAGTTTCTCTCGCTTGCTCGAGGTAGATAGGCAGGGCAGTATCGAATTGGCCGCGGTTAAGTGCCATGTCTGCTACTAGCAAATCGTAGAGGCTGCTTATAGCAAAGGGCTTAGCTGGAAAATCTTTCTCTGTGCTGTCTGGCGCCTGCGGCGAAGGTGACACCTCGGTTGCTAGCTGACCAGTGGATGTTTCAGGCCCGGTGGCACAGCCGCCCAAAATAGACAGGGATAGTCCTAAGCAGAGAGTTAACAGCTGTGTTTTGGTTTTTTTCATGGTCGTATTTTCAGGGATATCATTGGTTAAGACAATTCCTATTGTGAAAGTTTAGTCAGCATAGCTCAGAGATTAGTTACGCAGGATAAATCATTTGTCTTCTGACCTCCTTTTGCCTTCGAGTCTGGTGTAAAATTCCCGCATCGATCTGACAGTAAAACTTTTATCAATGGGTATTTTGGCATTCGGCATTAATCATAAATCGGCCTCGGTAGATCTCCGCGGGCAGATTGCCTTTGCTCCAGAGTTGGTGGTTGAGTCTTTAAAGACAGCAAAAGACGCTCTGGGTGCCAACGAGATTGCGCTGTTATCTACCTGTAACCGCACCGAAATATATCTGCATGGAGATGTGGCTGATCAGCAAATACTAAACTGGCTAGCTGGCCTTAAAGGTCTCGATGAGGACGAGCTTCGTGCCTGTTATTACTGTCATCGCGATCAACTGGCGATACGTCATATGATTTGCGTAGCCAGTGGCTTGGATTCGCTGGTACTTGGTGAACCTCAGATCTTCGGTCAAATAAAATCTGCCTATGCGGTTGGTCGCGAAGCCGGTACTATTGCCAGCGAACTCAATCATGCTTTTCAGCAAGCTTTTGGTGCCGCCAAGCGGGTGCGCTCAGAAACAGCCATCGGACAAAACCCGGTCTCTGTCGCCTATGCCTCGGTCAGCTTGGCCGAGCAAATTTTCAGCGACCTCAAGCAGGCCCGCGCACTGTTGATAGGTGCTGGCGAAACCATTGAGCTGGTAGCGCGACACCTTCAAGATAAAAAAATAAGTCAGATCACCGTGGCCAACCGCACACTTAATCGCGCCGAAGAATTAGCCAAAGAATTTTCAGCCGAAGCTATTTTGCTGTCCGAAATACCAGATTATCTGCACAGAGCAGATATTGTCATCTCATCCACCGCAAGTCAGTTACCGATTCTAGGCAAAGGTGCGGTTGAGTCAGCGCTAAAAAAACGTAAGCATCGACCTATTTTTATGGTGGATATCGCTGTTCCAAGGGATATAGAGCCAGAGGTTGAAGAGCTGGACGATGTCTATCTGTACACAGTAGATGATTTGGAGGAAGTGATTCAGGACAATCTGCGTGCCCGTCAAAGCGCAGCCGATCTGGCTCAGGACATCGTTGATCAAGAAGTGGACAGCTGGTCTAGCAAGCAGCGAGCGCTGGCGGTGGTAGATACTATTCGTGCCTTTCGTGACAGTGTCGAGGATATTCGTGACGCGGAAGTTGAGAAAGCACTGGCTGCCCTTGAGAGGGGACAGGATTCTGCCGAAGTCATAAATTCGCTAGCCCGCAATTTGACCAATAAACTTCTGCACAAACCCACGACAAGATTAAAACAGGCCAGCGAAGAAGGTAGTGATGCCACTATTCATGCCACTCACGAGCTATTTGGCTTAAAGAAAAAATAAGCGCCCCATTTAATGGAATATAAAGCCCCATGAAAGATTCAATACTAGCCAAGCTGGATACCCTGAGTGAACGCTATGAAGAGGTGGGTCAGCTACTCAGCGACCCAGACATTATTAGCGATCAGAACAGGTATCGAGAGCTCTCCAAGGAGTACGCTGAGTTAGAGCCGGTTGTTAAAGCCTACCTGAACTATCAGCAGATTCTAGCTGTTATTGCAGAGGCTAAATTATTGCTCAAAGACTCAGACCCAGACATGCGCGAGATGGCACAGGAAGAATTAAAACAGAGCCAAGATGATCTCGAGACTATGGAGTTGGACCTGCAGCGTCTCCTGTTACCGAAAGATCCCAATGACGAAAAAAACGTCTTTTTGGAAATTCGCGCTGGTACTGGTGGCGATGAGGCGGCGATTTTTTCAGGCGATCTATTTCGCATGTACAGCAAATTTGCCGAGACTCAGCGCTGGCAGGTCGAGGTGATGAGCGAGAGCAGCGGCGATCATGGTGGCTTCAAAGAAATCATTGCTCGAGTCGTGGGTAAAGGCGTGTATTCCAAACTCAAATTTGAGTCTGGTGCCCACCGCGTTCAGCGGGTCCCGGATACCGAGTCTCAGGGTAGAATTCATACCTCTGCCTGCACAGTTGCAATTATGCCTGAGGCCGATGAGCAGGATGCGATCGAGATTAACAAAGCCGATTTGCGGGTGGATACATTTCGTGCCTCAGGCTCAGGTGGTCAGCACGTCAATAAAACTGACTCTGCTATTCGCTTAACCCATCTGCCAACTGGACTGGTGGTGGAATGCCAGGACGAGCGATCACAACATAAGAACCGCGCCAAGGCCATGGCGGTATTGCAGGCGCGCCTCAATTCAGCTCAGAATGATGCCGCTGCCAAAGAGCAGTCAGAGCAGCGCAAAAGTCTGGTTGGCAGTGGTGACCGCTCTGAGCGAATCCGCACCTATAATTTCCCACAGGGGCGTGTCACAGATCACCGAATCAATCTCACTCTGTATAAATTAGCCGAGGTTATGGAAGGTTCTCTTGGGGAGATAGTCCAACCTCTGGTCAACGAGTTTCAAGCCGAGCAGCTAGCCTCTATCTCCGACGAATAATGATTACAGTCACAGACCTTCTCCAGCGCAGTGTCGAGCTTTCACCCGCCAGTGACACAGCCTTATTGGATACGGAGCTATTGCTCTGTGCTGTTCTGGGGGAGAGTCGAGCCTGGCTAAAAACCTGGCCTGACAAACAGCTGAATGACGACCACATAAAGAACTTTAGTCTACTGTTTGAGCGTAGATTAAGAGGTGAACCCATAGCCTTTATTATTGGTTCTCAGGGGTTTTGGACGCTAGATCTCAGTGTTTCACCCGATACCCTGATTCCACGGCCAGAGACTGAAATGCTGGTAGAGGCCGCGCTTGGGCTAGATTTGGCGCAAAATGCCACAATCTTGGATCTTGGCACCGGCACGGGGGCAATAGCGCTAGCGCTGGCCTCAGAACATACTGACTGGCAGTTGAGTGCCGTCGACGTGCAGCTACAGGCTGTGGAGCTTGCTGAGCGCAACCGTCAGCAACACCAGCTCAGCAATGTCAAAATCTACTGCAGCGATTGGTTTACCGCTGTTGCTAAAGTCGAGCCGCAAAAGCTTTTTGATCTTATTATTAGCAACCCCCCCTACATCGAAAGTAATGATAGTCATCTGTTTGAGGGCGATGTCCGATTTGAACCGGCCTCTGCACTGGTTTCTGGCGCAGAGGGTCTTGATGATCTGAAAATTATTATTGGGCAGAGTTCTGGGTTTCTAAAGCCCAGAGGCTGGCTAATGGTCGAACATGGTCATCAGCAGGGGCCAGAAGTCAGAGGGTTGTTTGACAAGGCTGGGTACGAGTCTATAGAAACTCGCCGCGACTACAATGAGCTGGAGCGTATTACCCTAGGGCGCCTGCAGAGCTAAGTGGCTGAGACAGGCTTTTTATAGCCTCCCTTGAGACTAAATTCCAGCGATAGAGCATTGATAGGCTGGCCACTAAAGCGGCAATTACCAGGCCGGTCCAGAAACCAAATACACCCATGGGCTCGCCCCAGAAATCGGTCAGTGCCAGACTGTAGGCAATGGGGAAGGCTATGACCCAAAACGCAACTATCTGAATAATTAGTGGCACTCGCGCATCTTTGTAGCCGCGCAGTGCGCCGCTGCAGGCCATCTGCATAGAGTCAAAACAGCCTAGCGCAGCAGAGAAAAAGAATAAGCTAGCGGCAATCACCTGGACACTGAGGTCCGGGCTAAAGAGTTCGGCCAGCTCCTGACGCAAGCCAATTTTTAAACAGCCCAGTACCATGGCCAGTATAAATACTAGTTTGAAGCCGGTTAAGCAGATCTGCCTTGCCCCTACAGGATCCATTCTACCCTGAGCATGGGACACTTTGATCGTCAACGCCTGGCCTAGCCCCAGAGGAATCATATAGGCCAGAGAATCTAGATTATTAGTGATGGCATGGGCGCCGAGCACATTGGCGCCCAGATGGGCGATAAGCATAGGAATAATGGCAAAGAACCCAACCTCTGCCGCGATCATCAGGGCGATGGGAATGCCTAGTCGCAAAATACCAAATATGGCAGTTACACTTGGGGGTGCAAATTGTCGATAAAGATGCAGCCGTTTCATGTTACTGGCATGGTGACCATAAAGAGCCATGGCCACCAATAAAAAAGTCATCACTATAGTGGTGGCCCAAGCGGCGCCAATACCTCCCATGGCTGGCAAGCCTAACTTGCCAAAAATCAGAATGTAATCCAGTACAGCGTTGAGAACAAAGGCCATGCAGTTGAATATCATCACCGGCCTAATATCACCCATACCTTCAAAGCTGCTGCGAAAGGCAAAAAACGCAGGGAACATAAAGCCAGTAATCAGGTAGGGCAGCAGGTAGCCTCGAGCAACCCGATAGACTTCCGCCGATATATCCAACTGGCCTAGCAGTGCCACACCGCCCATTATGGAGGCGCAAACAAGTAGGCTCATAGGTAGGGCTAACCAAAGGCCTTGCTGAAATTGAAAGCGGACTTTTTCACTTTGCCCTGCACCCCAAAAATTACCAATGATCGGGCTATTGCCAATCATAATGCCAATCACCAGCAGGCTGACCATCGCCCAGATGCTGCCTCCCAACTGCAGTGCAGCTAGAGTGTCTGCATTGACCTGTCCAGCCATGTAGATATCAGTGACAGTCATACCAACCACAGCAAGCTGACCCAACATCAGAGGTCCGGCTAGGCGCAGTAGCTCGCCAGCGTTATTGATAAACGTTGACCTTGTTCTGGTTAGAGAAGTCATGGGATTGCTTTTTTAATGGATGGCTCCATTCTCGTTTAATGTCTATGGCAAAGGAAGCAAAATCTACCAACAGATTTTTATTTTACACATCAGAGAATTTAGGAATTTTTTTGGCTGGGAGGCTCTAATTTTCCAGTCACTCAGATCATCAGATATCAGGGTTAATACAGGGAGAGTATTTTATGCAAAAGATTAACCATTTAACCAACCTCTATATCAGTAAACTAAGAACTTTAGACTGGCTTGGCCCGCTGGCACTCAGGCTCTACCTAGCACCAGTTTTTATAGGTGTAGGAGCCCATAAATTTGCCAATTTTGAGGATATGGTGGCCTGGTTCGGCAATCCCGACTGGGGTCTTGGTCTGCCGTTGCCAACCCTAATGGAAGTGCTAGCTGCCAGTGCTGAGCTGTTTGGGGGGCTGGCACTTTTATTGGGTTTAGCGACGCGGTTGATAGTCTTGCCACTGATGATAACTATGCTGGTGGCTGCCGGTACCACGCATTGGCAAAATGGCTGGTTTGCGATAGCGCCCAGCGACCCCTCTACAAGCACCGCCAGTGTTTTGGCTGCCATAGGAATTCCAGCGGCCCAGCGAAGCCTAGAAAATAGTCAGGCGGTGGGTCAGCGGTTGGGAGCAGCAAAGCGAGTATTAAAGCAGCACGGCAATTACAGTTGGCTAACTGAGAAAGGCAATTTTGTGGTGTTGAATAACGGAATTGAATTTGCCGTTACCTATTTTGTCATGTTGCTGAGCCTACTGTTCACTGGTGCAGGACGTTGGACTAGCGCAGACTATTGGATCGCTCGCTACGCGGGTAGATCCTCTACAGCCTAGGGCCTGTGAAGTAACCTCAGGGCCCTGTCTGTCAGATGGTTGCCAAGAGCCAAATGCTGGCCTTTCTATTAAGTAGGTCATTTATCGCTAATTCTGCTACACTCCGCGCGATTCGGGGCAAGCGATATGAATGTATCGCTGGTTTTGCCTCATAAACCAGGGCTGAAAATAGCGATTAATACTTTGACTGAAACTACTGCTACTGATGTAAAGACTGCGCCGGATAACCAGGCCGCGGATAGTGCCAATAACAAAAAACCTAGGGCTCCGCGCCGCAAGCGAGGCTCAGGTCGAGGTGGTCGCGCCAAGAGTAGTTGGGATATTTCAAAGTTTGTCGTCGAGCCGCAAGAGGGTAAAACTCGTTTTCATGATTTTGATTTGCCCGACAGCCTGATGCGTGGCATTCAGGATACTGGTTTTCATTACTGCACGCCGATTCAGGCCAAGTCACTGCCCTATACATTAAATGGCCACGATATTGTCGGCAAGGCCCAGACAGGAACCGGCAAAACCGCCGCATTTTTGATTAGTATAATCACCGACCTGATTAACAATCCGATAGAGGAAGAGCGGTACATGGGCGAGGCTCGCTCGCTGATCATGGCGCCGACCCGCGAGTTAGCTATTCAGATTGCTGACGATGCAGATCAGCTACTCAAGCATACTGACCTCAAGGTTCACTGTTTGGTTGGTGGTATGGATTACGGTAAGCAGCTGCAGAAACTTGAAAAGCACCATTGCGATATTTTGGTCGGCACGCCGGGTCGTCTACTAGATTTTGCTAATAATCGCGACCTCTATCTGGATCAGGTAGAGATGCTAGTGATTGATGAAGCCGACCGCATGCTGGATATGGGCTTTATTCCACAAGTGCGTCGCTTAGTGCGTCTAACGCCAAAGCGCGAGGAGCGTCAGTCGCTGCTATTTTCAGCGACCTTCACACCAGAAATATTGCGTCTGTCAGAGACCTGGACGGACCAACCTGTCACTGTAGAAATTGCCGCCGAACGCGTGGCCACAGACACAGTGGAGCAAAAAATATTTATTACCACGGCAAGCGAAAAATTTGCGCTGCTTAATAATATTTTGATTGGAGACGATGTAGATAGCGTGATGGTCTTTGCCAACCGCAGGGATATTTGCCGAAACCTTCACGAAAAGCTAAAGAAAAAGGGTTTTAAAGTTGGCCTGCTGTCTGGAGATGTTCCCCAGAATAGGCGTATGAAAGCCCTAGAATCATTTAAGTCTGGTGCCCTGAAAGTGATGGTAGCCACTGATGTAGCTGGTCGCGGTATCCATGTCGATGGTATCAGCCATGTGATCAACTACACCTTGCCAGAGGAGCCCGAAGACTACGTGCACCGCATAGGTCGGACTGGTCGCGCCGGAAAAAATGGCACCTCGATCAGCTTTGCCTGTGAGGATGACGCTTTTTTGCTTGAGCCCATAGAAAAGCTGTTGGAGATGAAGCTAGCCTGCACCATGCCTGAAGAACATCTGCTGCAAGAAGTTCCAGCGCCCCAGTCCAAACCAAAACCCAAGGCACCGGCAGCGGATCAAGAGCCCTCAGCCAGTAAAGAGCTCTCAGCGGAACAAGAGCCCTCAGCGGGTAAAGAGCCCTCAGCGAATAAAGAGCCCTCAGCTAACTAAATACCACCTTCATCAGGCTGCTGAGTTCTGCTCCACAAAAGCGTTCCAGCTACTACCGTTGCTGGTACCAGCAGCATATTCAGCAGCGGTATGGCCGAGGCACCAAGCGCCGAAAACCCAAAGCCCATGCATTGCCATCTGTTCTTGCCGGCACGCTGAACCAATTCGACAAATGATACCTGATCAATTTCAGCTGGATAATCGAGATACTGAATCGAAAGTGACCAGGCCACCCAGCAACCTGCGATCGCTGGTGCCAGTAAATTAATCACCGGGACAAAGGTGATCAGCAAAGTTAGCAGGCCGACTGCTAGGGTTCTAGGAATAAAATATCGCAGCAACTGCAGTTGGCGGACAAAGCTCTGCCAGGCCACAGCGACAACAGAGTTATTTGAATCAATGCTGAGATCACCTCGCTCCATTAGAATGACTCTTTCGGCAATGACACCGTAGAACGGTGAGCCAATCAGGTTGGCGATCACAGTAAAGGTGAAGGCGTAGATTGCCAGTGCCAGTATCAAAAAAAGTAGCCAGATAATCCATGCCAGCCAGTGCAGCCAATCAGGAACGGAGTTCACAATATTGTCCAGCCAGCCCCCGAGCCATTGCGCGGCTCCAGCCGTAAGGCTTGAAAACAGCAGAATATTGATTAACAGAGGGATCAGCACCAGCCAGCGAATCTTGCGATGACCGAGTAATTTTAAGCCCTCAAGGATCAATGAGGGCCCCGAGATTACCCTGTGAATTAGGTTTGAATTGTTGCGCATTATTGCTACCAGAAAGTATTTTTACGTCGCCAAAGAATAACATCTATGCTTTTAACAAATGGACTATTTTTGGAGTTAGCTGATGGACAAGCGAGTAAAAATTCTACTGGCATTTATTTTTGCATTGGGCCTTATTGTGTTGGTTATCCTCAGTAACGGCCTGAAGGCACTGGTGGAGTCACTGGGGCCACAGATGACACAGTCTAAGGTAACCCTAAGCAGTGCTGATGTCTCCCTGCTGTCTGGTGAAGGGCATTTTCAAGGGCTTTTTATAGGCAATCCTGAAGGCTTTGAAACAGCTTCTGCATTCTCCTTGAGAGAGATCAGCTTTACGCTGGATAAAAGTTCTCTAGCGACAGACACCATTGTGTTGATCAGTTTGCATATTATAGCCCCTCAGGTGACTCTCGAGTCCGGGGCTGATGGCAGCAATCTCGATCAGTTGCAAAAGAATATAACCAGTTATCTAGGTAGCACCGAGAGCAAAGATAGAGAGCCAGCAAAGAAGATTATTATCCAAGACCTACTAATTACCGAGGGCCAGCTAAGCTACGGCCTTATAGGTGAGAAAACACTAGATTTACGCTTACCTGAAATACACATAACCCAGATAGGCACCCAGAGTGACGGAGTATCCGTGGCAGAGGCTGCGGCAAAAATTATTGGGGTTCTTTCTAGTGAAGCAACAAAGGTTGCGCTGAACTCTGTCCCTCTCAAAACCTTCGGCGACAGTCTGCAAGAGAAGATAAAAGATAAAACCAGCGACCTAAAGAATCTGTTTAAACGCTGAGCTAACTGGCCCTAAGAGGAGTGGCGCATTAGACGTTGCTTCTGACGGCTCCAGTCACGATCTTTATCGTCATTGCGTTTATCATAGGCCGCCTTACCCTTGGCCAGAGCAATCTCACATTTAATAAGATGGCCCTTCCAGTAGAGGGCGGTGCATACGCAGGTATGACCCTTCTGATTAACGCCATCCTCCAGCTTTTTGAGCTCACGGTGATTGAGTAATAGTTTTCTGGTGCGCGTCGGCTCAGTCACATAGTGGGTCGATGCAGAGGGTAGGGGAGAAATATTGGTCCCTATCAGAAAGGCCTCGCCATTTTTTAAGAACACATAGGTGTCGGTCAGGTTTACTCTGCCTTCTCTGAGGCTTTTTACTTCCCAGCCGAGTAGGGATAGCCCCGCCTCAAATTTTTCTTCGATAAAATAGTCGTGCTTAACCTTGCGGTTAAGGGCGATTGTGCTGGACTGCTGTTTTGGCTTCTGTTTGGTCATGGGTAGATTATACGTGGGCGGCAAGGATTGTCATAAAGTATTCAGCACTGTCTAAGTAAATTAATACTGTATTCGCTAGTCCGCTGATGTAGGTTACAATTCGACCTATTAACCTAATGAGATTGTATAATGGCGCTACAACAAAAAGGCATGCACGGTACCTGGGCAAGCCGCTGGACATTTATCATGGCGGCGACGGGCTCAGCTGTTGGTCTCGGTAATATGTGGAAGTTTCCCTATGTTGCGGGCAGTAATGGTGGCGGCGCCTTCGTGCTTATTTACCTGGGTTGTATACTACTGATCGGTGTGCCAGTGATGATGGCTGAGGTGATGATCGGTCGCAATGGCCGTAAAAGCCCGATCAATGCCATGCGTGATACCGTTGTGGAGAGTGGCGCTGATTCCCGTTGGAGGCATATAGGCTGGCTTGGTGTAGCAGCGGGCATGCTGATTCTTTCTTTTTATGCAGTGATCGCCGGCTGGGCTCTAGACTATATTTTTGAGGTCGCTTCTGGCGAACTGATCGGTGTCAATGGTGAGTCTGCTGCCGCAGTTTTCGCCAACCTGCTGGCTGATCCCAGCCGCTTAGTCTTGTGGCAGACGTTGTTCATGGTGCTCTGTGTGGGTGTTGTGGTTGGCGGTGTAAAAAAAGGCTTGGGCGTGGCAGTCGAGATCCTTATGCCACTGCTATTTGTGATGCTGCTGGTACTGCTCGGCTTTGCTTTTTTCAAAGGTAACTTTTCCGCCGCTTGGGCATTTTTGTTTAGCTTTGATTTTGATGCTCTGAGCTGGCGTGCAGTCCTTGAAGCTATGGGTCAGGCATTCTTTACACTCAGTATTGGTATGGGAGCAATTATGGCGTACGGCGCCTATATGCCGCAAAAAGCCAATATAGGTAAAACCATATTGATCGTTGCGCTGTTTGATAGCCTAGTTGCGATTATTTCGGGCCTGATTATTTTCTCAATTGTTTTCGCAACTCAGGGAATTGAGCCCAGCGCTGGTCCAGGTCTCATGTTTATCAGTCTGCCAGTCGCCTTTGGCGGAATGCCGGGTGGGCTGCTAATTGGCTCGCTGTTCTTTGTGCTGGTGTCTATAGCGGCTTGGAGTTCGGCAATCTCGCTTTTAGAACCCTGCGTAGCATGGCTAATTGAGACCAGAAATTTTGGTCGTGTAAGGGCTAACCTACTCTTGGCTGGTGTTGCATGGCTACTGGGCCTGGGGTCTGTTTTCTCGTTTAACATCTGGTCAGAATACAAATTGGCGGGCTTTACCTATTTTGATTTCTTGGACTTTTTGACCGCGAACATTATGTTGCCGCTGACTGGGCTACTGATTGCACTGTTTGTTGGCTACGTTATGAAAAAGGATATTGTTGATGCCGAAATGGTGGGCACACCGGCTC
>JABJEX010000093.1 GCA_018663035.1 Porticoccaceae bacterium | reverse complement strand
GCAGAATTTCGTATCTGGCATGAGCAGGGTTCAGTCCATTACGCCATGAATAGGCCTGGCGAAAAACGCCCTTTCATTATTGAAGATTTTCCCATTGGTGCGCCGCTAATTGCTGAACTAATGCCACCATTATTGGATGCACTTAATAATAGCCAGATACTCAGTCGCAAGTGTTTTTCAGCCGAGTTTTTGACCACAAAAAGTGGAGAGGCCCTGATAACCCTGATATACCATCGACCGCTAGATAACGACTGGGAGCGGGAAGCCTGCGCTTTGCAAACACAGCTAGGGGTAAAAATCATAGGTCGCAGTCGCAAGCAGAAACTGGTTTTGGATCAGGACTTTGTCACCGAGCGACTGAGCATTAATGGTCGTGAATACAGCTACCAGCAGGTCGAGTCAGGATTTACCCAACCTAATGCTGGCATAAATCAACAGATGCTCAGCTGGGCCAGTCACTGTCTATCACAGTCTCAAGGAGATCTTCTTGAGCTCTACTGTGGCAATGGAAACTTTACTGCGGTCCTAGCCCAGCACTTTGAACATGTTATGGCCACAGAGATTTCAAAGGTTTCGGTCAATTCAGCGCAGACTAACTTTGCCAACAACCAGATTGATAATGTCACTGTGGTGAGGATGTCCAGCGAGGAGTTTACTCAGGCGCTCAACGGGGAGCGGCCCTTTCGCCGCCTAGCTGATATCGACTTAGCTGAGTATAACTTTTCGACTATTTTCGTCGACCCACCCAGAGCGGGCCTAGACCAGGCGACAGAAAAATTAGTGAGCCGTTTTGATAATATTTTATATATTTCCTGCAATCCGCAAACCCTAGCCAATAATTTGACGGCCATAACTAAGACCCATGCTATAGAGGCGGTTGCCCTATTTGATCAGTTTCCTTGGACCCATCATGTTGAGTCTGGGGTACTGCTCAGAAAGCGGCAAGAGAACTAACACTAGGGTCTATTTGATATCCAGCAACCGAGTAGCGCCAGCCTGAATAAAATCCCTGTACTTGGCCTCGATGCTTTCTCGTTCAATAGTAAGGCGGCGTTTTTCAGAACGCTCAAGCATAGCCCAGTCATCGAGTATAGGAATATAAGCAGTGGCCTCTGCCAGCTGGTCAAAGACTTTAAATAACCCAGCTTCTTGCTCTGAGGCAACAATCTGTTTTGAAAGAAACGAGATACGCATGGCGGCTTCTGTTTCTGATAAATCTTTTTGAATAAGGGCCCTGGCGATAATTCGAACCGACTCTCTCGCGTTCTGATCCCTATCACTTAACTCCTGTTGGAGCTGCTCTCTTGCGTCTGCCTGAGCTCGACTCTGGGCACGCAACTGAACAAACAAATAGGCGGCATAACTGGCCAAAACTAAAACTAGTAGAGAAGCCAAACTAACAATCAGGGTTAAATTCATAATTACTCTCTTTTAAATGGGTTACTCAGGGGGTACGACTTTAGCGTCCATAACAACTTCTTGTAAAACATCCCAGAGATAGGTCAAATCAATAACCTGTGCGACCGGCACCAACCTTATTTTGCATTTTTGGAATAGGTTCAATGTTGCACTCCTTTGCGCATTAAAACGATCGCCTGAAGGACTGCAATATGACCTCTTAGGATCAAATCACTGAGGGATAAAAATGGTTTTGCGACCCAAAACTGAGCCATTTTTCTATTTAGAGTCACCCACTTCATCGCCTTCCTGATGCTCTAAACCTGGCGCCAAATCGTCAAAAGACTCATCGGCCAGTAACTCCGCAGAAAGAGTTTTTTTGGTTTTTGCGCCTAACTTTTTTAGCTCTTGAGTGCGACGCACGAGATTGCCGCGCCCAGTAGACAGACGCTTATATGCGCTATCCCAAGCGTCCTTGCTTTTATCTAGGTGTCGCCCCACATCTTTTAGAGCATCCGCATAGAGTACAAACTGATCGTAGAGAGCACCGGCTTTATCAGCGATTAGCTGCGCATTGCGATTTTGATCAGCATAGCGCCAAAGATTTTTAATTGTACGCAGCGTGACCATCAGTGTACTGGGGCTCACTAAAATGATTCCACGGTCATAGGCGTCTCTCATCATTTCAGGATCCTGATCTAGCGCCACCATAAACGCCGCTTCTACAGGCACAAAAATCAGCACAAAATCGAGACTATTAACACCCTCAAGACTCTCGTAATCCTTGCCACTAAGGCCCTTGATATGAGCCCTTAATGAGGCCAAATGCTGTCGCAGGCACTGCTGTTTGGTCTCATCGTCCTGAGCGTGAAAATAGCCCTCGTAGTCGATCAGACTGACCTTGGCATCAATAACAATATCTCGTCCCTCAGGAAGATGCACAATAACATCAGGGTTACGACGTTTACCTGACTCGTCTTTTAACGCTACCTGAGTATCGTACTCGCGCCCATTGGTGAGGCCGGAATCCTCCAACAATTTTTCGAGAACAAACTCACCCCAATTACCCTGAGCCTTGTTGTCTCCTCGCAGAGCGTTGGCCAGACTGACCGCATCCGCCGACACCTGCAGCGTCTGTTTTTGCAACTCACTGATTTGACCCACTAGCTTATTGCGGTCGGCGTTTTCTTTGTCGTAAGCGGTTTCCACCTGCTTGCGGAAATCGCCGATATCACGTCGCAGTGGACTTAGCGACACCTCTAGGGCTTCTTTACTCTGAGCGCTGAACTTGGCTTGCTTGTCGTCGAAAATACGATTGGCGAGGTTTTCAAACTCCTGCCCCATGGATAACTTAGCGTCCTGAAGAAGCTTGAGTTGTGCCTCGTATTGCGACTGCTGACCAACTAGTTTTTCCTCTAGCACTCTATTAAGTGTATTTACCTCGGTAGTCTGACGTGCCGCCTGATTACGGCCCAGCAGCCAGCCTAGCGCCATACCGCTGAGGATTAGCCCGAGAGCAAGAAGGATGAAGCCTGTGGTTATCTGAATTTCCATTGCGCTATTGTATCAGTCTGCTGTCAATTACACCGCAGTTTTGCGATTATACTGATCCCTTTGAGTAAAATTAAAAGTTGCCCGACCACGGATGTTGCCACCACTGATAGACATTGACCTCTTTCGCCAAGCCATTAAAGCGGACCAGCTGATTTTAACTTCGAATCAGCGCTTGGCCGTACAGATTTCTCAGGCCTGGGGACTCGAAATGGCACGCGAAACACCAGCCTGGCAGGCACCTCGGGTTTTTGCCATCGATCACTGGCTAAATCATTGCTGGGATGAACTTCAGGACCAGAACCACAGTCTAGTTAGCGGCTTGAGTATTGTTGGCAAACAACAGAGTCGCTACTACTGGGAACGCGCAATCAAAGAGCAGGATCCAGACTTAGAGGGCAATTATTCTCGCCTAGCAGAAGACAGCTTAAGAACAGTTCAAAACTGGAATCTAACGCTTGAGCAGTTGCCAACAGATACTCCCGCTGTAGTGCAATTCAGGCGCTGGGGAGTTGCCTATCAGCGCCTTTTAGATAGAAACCAACTGGTAACTAGGGCCCAAAGTTGGCAATTAGTCGCTGAGGCATTTAGCCAAGGCTTACTGAGTATCGAACCATTGATATGTCTATATGGGTTTCAATCACTACCCCCGATACAGTCAGTAATTATTGAGCACGCCAGTCACCAATCAGAATTTATTGAGCCACCGTCGGCCAAAGGCGAGAGCTATCAACTGCGCTGCGCGGACGCACTGCAGGAACTAAATTATGCCGCGGGCTGGGCAGCACAGCAACTCGCCAACAACCCCAGTCAGCGAGTGGGCATCCTAGTGCCAGAGCTTAACCAACAACTGCAGCAGACCGCTCGCGTGGTTGCCGAGGCACTTAAAGCCCATCCGACCGAAATCGCTGTAAATATCTCTGCTGGCGCAGCACTTTGTGATATGCCGCTGGTACGCGCCGCCATGCAATTACTCAGTATGCAACTGTATGAGAGGCCATTACAGGAATGGATCGAGTTAATTTACTCACCGCACAATCTGTTTTCAGCATTAACCCTGCAGCAACGAGTTGACATGGAGCTGGCGCTGCGCGCCACAAGGCGCTTTGATTTTAACCTCGATAAGTTTCTCAATGCTCTGCGGGACACTGATTTATCCTCCGACAGCGACGCTGAGTCTCAACTGCAACCTCTCTTTGATCTGCAGCGGGACCTTCGACATCAGGCCTCTGGCCTGCGTACCTTTAGCGACTGGGGCCTGTACTTTCAGGATATGCTCGATAGACTTGGCTGGCCCGGAACGCGCAGCATTAATAGTATCGAATATCAGCAACATCAGCAGTGGCAGCGACTCTTAGAGCAGCTCGGCGAGCTCGACAACCTAGGGTTTGAACTGGGTCATGCTAATGCCTTTAAGCATTTACAACAGCTGGCCCAAGATAGAGTTTTTCATCCGCAAACCGGTGATGCCCCATTACAGATCCTAGGTCTTCTTGAGGGCTCTGGGCTAAAATTCGACCAGCTGTGGATACTCGGTATGCACAGTCAAAATTTCCCAGCATCGGTAGCCATAAACCCACTTTTACCGGCAGATTTCCAACGAAAACTGGCTATGCCGCACAGTCTGCCTGCGAAAGAGATTCAGATCGCCCAACAGTTGCTAAACGGCTATCGCAGTAGCGCTAAAAAGTTGATTATCAGCTACCCGGCACAGCGCGGTGAAGAGTTGCTCAATCCCAGCCCGCTACTGAGCACCATACCGTCTGTGTCGGTGCACAGTATGGATGCAGTTACCGCTCAACCTCGATGGCTACAGCAAGCTAATGCGACTCAGCTAGTTGAGGATCAGGGCCCCTGCTATGACCCAGCTAAAGAACGCATATCAGCTGGTTCTAGCCTGCTAAAGAACCAGTCCAACTGCCCCTTTAATGCCTTTACCATTCATCGACTCTGGGCTCAGCCTTTAGATGAGCCTCAACAGGGTCTCTCGGCGATGGACCGTGGCTCACTGCTGCACGATGTAATGTTTCGCCTATGGGACCGTTGGCAAGATGCCCAAACACTTCACCAGCTATCCGAATCCCAGCTAAATGAGCAACTCAGCGCCACTATCGCCGAAGCTCTGACTGCCATGGCACCTAAGCAGCCAGTATTACTTGGGCTGAGATACAGAGCATTAGAGCAGGAACGTTTAGAAAAGCTAGTGGGACAATGGTTAGTCTTGGAAAAGCAGCGGCCTGTTTTCTCTGTAGTGGCACGTGAGCAGCCAGTGAGTATTACCTTTGGCGATCTCAATATCTCACTGCGCCTTGACCGTGTTGATCAAATCGGCGAAAAACAATTGGTTATTGATTATAAAACTGGCGATGTCAAACCCTCTAGCTGGAAAGGTCCCAGACCCAGCGATCCACAGCTACCACTCTACCTGTTCGCTAGCCAGCCGCAGGCCAATGGCTGCGCGTTTGCGCAGATCAAAGGGGGTAAAATTAAGTTTACAGGAGTAAGCGACAGCCAGTTAATTGGCGACGAAAAGCCGCAGAATGACTGGCCAGTGCAGGTACAGCAATGGCAACAGGCTCTACTCAACCTTGCCTCAGAGTTCACCTCCGGTCAGGCTAGCATGCAAGTGTTTGACAATGAATCCTTTGCGTATCAGGAACATCTTTTACCCCTCAATCGCTGGTCAGAACAGGCTGATATTCAGGCCATATTAAGCAGTGCCCAAGCAGAGGACCTATTATGAGTGATAGCCACCAAAGGTTGCAGGCACTCAACCCGGAACAAAGCTTTATCGTCAGTGCCCCAGCAGGGTCTGGCAAAACTGGCCTGATCACACAAAGACTGCTAAAGCTACTTTGCACGGTGGAAAACCCAGAGGAAATACTCTGCATTACCTTTACCCGCAAGGCAGCTGGTGAAATGGCCAGTCGAGTTCACAGTGCCCTGCAGGCAGCAGCGCAACAGACAAGACCTAGCGCCGCCTATGAGGCTCAGACCTGGGACCTTGCCGCTGAGGCGCTTGAGCGAGATAAAGCGCTTGGTTGGGATCTCCTCAACATGCCCAGCCGCCTGCGCATTCAAACCATCGACAGCTTCTGTCGCTATATCGCTAGCCAGTTTGCGCTAGAAACCAATCTGGGTGAACTGCCGGAGCCCAGCGAGCAACCTGATAGCCATTATCTTGCGGCGGCTCGTAGCCTACTGGCAAGTATTGAAGAAGATTCGCAAACTGCAGAGGAGCTTCAGATACTACTTGCCCATTTAGGTAATGATCTGGTTCGTACAGAAACTCTGCTAGCCAAAATGTTGGCAAATCGTGATCAATGGCTGCCACATATCTACAGCGCCCGTGACAACCATGCTTATTTCCAGCAGGTCATAGAACAGACCCTTACCGATAGATTGATATTGTTGACCCAAGCCCTAGCACCAATATCGGCCGAACTACTGGCCATGGCAGACTTTGCGGCCTGCCATGCTGATGTAGACAAGAATCCTGCGCTATGTAACCTCGCCGGCATTCAAGACTTGCCTGAGCCAAGCTTAGAGGCAATGCCAGCCTGGCAAGGCCTACTGAGTCTACTTGTGACTAAGGACTTCAAACCCCGTCAGCAGCTAACAATCCGTGAAGGGTTCCCCAAAGATCAAAAAGCAGCTAAGGCTCGAATGACTGAACTGCTTGACTGGAGTGCTGACAACCCGCAATTACAGGAATTGATAGCCAACTGCCTGCATTTGCCCGATAGCGAGATTAGTCAGGAACAACAACGTTTACTCAACGCCCTAGCCCACCTTCTGCCGCTTTTAGCCGCTTATTTAGAGAACCGCTTTAAACAGCAGAATCAATGCGATTACTCAGCTATCACCCTTGCGGCGCTACAGGCGCTGCAGGTGAACTCCGACGATCAATCGATATCGGATATTACTCTGAGACTTGATTACCAGTTGCGGCATATTTTAGTGGATGAGTTTCAGGATACCTCAGGCTCACAGATCGTCCTGCTTGAGCGGCTGATTGCCGGCTGGCAACCAGATGATGGACGCACTCTGTTCCTAGTGGGCGATGCTATGCAGTCTCTATACGGTTTCCGCAACGCCAATGTCGGACTGTTTCTGAATGCTCAGCGACATCCTATTGGTCCTGTCCAGTGTAAGCCTCTGAGTCTGAACACAAACTTTCGCTCTCAAAAAGCAGTGATTGACTGGGTTAATCAGGCGTTTGCTCCGGCCTTCCCTGCCCGAGCAGATAGTAGTCGCGGTGCAATTCCCTACAGCCCATCGAAAGCGCACAAACCTGCTCAAGCTGGGCCCGCAGTAAGTTTTTGTGGCTTTGACTCAAGCAGTGACGACCTCTATGACGAAGCAGAAGCTAACGAGATCGCCACTCTTTGTCAGCGGCTCACAGAACAACAGCCTGAAGAATCCATTGCCATATTGGTGCGTGGTCGCAGTCACCTCAAGGCGATAGTGCCAGCGCTTAGACAGGCGAAACTCAATTGGCAGGCCATAGACATTGACCCACTGGCCAGTCGTATGCCTGTTGTCGATGTGCTGTCCCTTACTCGGGCTCTAATCTCTCCTGCAGATCGAATTGCTTGGCTAGCTTTGCTGCGCGCGCCTTTCTGTGGTCTGAGTTTGGCGGACCTACTGGTGCTGAGCAACTATTTACAGGACGAGCAAAGTACCAGCTCTAGACGTTTTAAAGGCCCTCAAGCTATTTTGGCGCAACTAGAGAAGCTCGCTGTTCAGGGCTCAGATAATGCTTTCTCAGATCATGGGCAACAATGCCTGCTGCGGCTGGTGCCTCTTCTGTTAAATGACTGGCAGGAACGCAACCGCAACAGCCTGCGCAATCGCGTCGAAACCCTTTGGATGAATCTTGGCGGCCCAGCGACCCTAGCTAACAGTAATGATCTCACCGACGTGCGTACCTTTCTCGACCTTCTAGAGGGCTGGCAAATAGGTGGCACTGTTTCGGACTGGAGCGGTTTCCAACAGGCGGTCTCTAAACTCTATGCAGCAGCATCTCCGGATAACGGTCTTGATAATCACAGTGGCTCTGTTATTCAGATTATGACTATTCATAAGGCAAAAGGTCTCGAGTTTGACCATGTTATTTTGCCGGGACTTACTCGGCGATCGAGGTCAAGTGACAAGCCTTTACTGCGCTGGCACGCTCAGGTTGACGAGCAGAATAATTCCTCTCTGATAATGGCGACTCTTGGCCCTCATGATGAGGATGACGACTCCCTATACCGCTATCTCAAGTATGAAGACAAGGTTAAATCCCATCTCGAAAACACCAGAATCCTCTATGTTGCTGCTACCAGAGCTGTCAGCAAACTCTATCTGTTTAGCGCTCTGACTATGAAGAAAGATCAGTACCAACAACCCAGTGCAGGTTCACTGTTGGCTCCAATCTGGAAAGACATACAGGCGGGACTTGAGGCAGGTGATTATCATCTACAGCAACTTGAATCTGATCTGCAAAATAATATCAGCCAAGAGCCCAGTCCTACTCTGAGCTATCTGCGACGATTGCCCATTGGTTTTATACCCTCACCCATGCCGGCTGAAAGGATGACCTTCGGTACCGCAAGAGATGGCCCTAGCGCGGCCAGTGCCACGCCACCTGGCGATTTAACAATAGAGATTTCGGACAGCTCAGGCTCTAGACACCTAGGTACTGTTCTGCACAGAACCCTCAAGCAAATCGCAAATGAAGGTCTAGATCAGTGGCCGGAGTCGCGCCTTCAAGGTTTACCCAAAGGCTGGTCAAGCCAACTAAAGCAACTGGGGGCTGTAGCCACAGCAGTTGAACTGAATGATCTGTTACAGGCCGTACTGGCCATGCTCGCCGATATACGGGGCCAGTGGATACTGACTGCAACAACTCAGGCCTTTTGTGAGCAGGCTTTAGGATACTTAAAACCGGATGGCCAGGTAGCGACTTCAGTTATTGACCGCACCTTTATGGATCAGGGCGTACGCTGGATTATTGATTATAAATATGCCAAGCCCGCAGAGGGAGAGTCTGTTGAGATATTTTCTCAAAGACAGATTGAAAGTTATAGATCGCAGCTACAGCATTACGCAAATCTGTATAAAAAAATCGCCCCAGACCCTGTCAACTGTGCACTGTATTTTCCACGGATCCCACTGTTTATCGAGGTGGACGCTTAATAATCTTCATAATCCTAAATTTTTCAGTACAATAGCTTCCCTTTAAAAGTAACGATTACCCTAGGACTTTTCACATGGATGCCCATGCAGTAGAAAATATTAATATCGAGTTACCAGAAATTCTGATCACGCCATCAGAATTGAAGCGAGCAATACCGCTTTCTGACAAGGCTCGAGAAACTATTTCACAGGGACGCACAGCGATTGAAAATATACTCGAACGCAAAGATCACCGCATTATTGTGGTTGTGGGCCCCTGCTCAATTCATGATCTGGAGGCCGCTAACGAATATGCTCTGCGCCTAAAAAAGTTAGCCGATAAAGTCTCAGACAGCCTACTGATTGTCATGCGCGTGTATTTCGAAAAGCCGCGTACCACTGTCGGCTGGAAAGGTCTGATTAACGACCCATTTATGAACGATTCTTTCAAAATCACGGATGGCCTTCATATTGGGCGCAAGCTTTTGCATGACGTATTGGAAATCGGTCTGCCAACTGCGACTGAGGCACTGGACCCAATATCTCCGCAATATCTTCAGGATCTGATTGCCTGGTCGGCGATTGGCGCCCGAACAACAGAGTCGCAAACTCACCGCGAAATGGCTTCCGGGCTCTCTTCATCAGTGGGCTTTAAGAATGGTACAGACGGCAGCTTAACCGTTGCCATTAATGCTCTACAGTCAGTTGCCAGCCCTCATAGATTTCTGGGTATTAACTCGGATGGCCGAGTGTCAGTAATCACCACAAAAGGCAATCCCTACGCACATGTGGTTCTCCGTGGTGGCAATGGCAAACCCAATTACGATTCCGTTAGCGTCTCGATCTGTGAGCAGGAACTAGAAACCGCCGGTATCCCAGCCAACATCATGGTGGACTGCAGCCACGCTAATTCCAACAAGGATCACAACCTACAGCCACTGGTCTTGGCCAATGTCTCTAACCAGATACTCGAGGGCAATAAATCAATTATCGGCGTTATGATTGAGAGCCACCTCAAAGGGGGCAACCAAAAACTTTCCAGTAACCCAGAGGAAATGGAGTACGGCGTTTCAGTGACCGATGCCTGCATCGATTGGGACACGACTGAAGCCTCCCTGGTAAAAATGGCCGACAAACTTCGCGATGTCCTCAAGAGCCGCTAAAGCAGATGCCACTTACTCAAAAAAAAGCCCCTTTTAAGGGGCTTTTTTATTAACTAGTTAAAAGCGTTGCATCGGACTCGCTCTAAACCCTATAACGTTGTATTGTTTAACAAACTCAGGAGATTAGATTACCAACCATGGTCAGAATATTACTTTTAGCGGCACTAATAATTGCCGGCTGGTATTGGTGGCGACTACAGAAAAACTTACCTCAGGATCAACGCAGGTCATTTTTATGGCGCAGTGCCTTCTGGGCAGTACTGGCGATTTCTATAGGTCTGGTCGCCAGCGGTCGCATGCATTGGCTTGGTGCTGGTTTGGCCGCATTAATTCCTATTGGTAAAGTCATTATTGGTCTGACTATGCGCGCCCTACCCTGGCTGAATGTGTTAAGTAGATTCAAAACTAGCCCCTCTCAGTTCCGAACCAAGTCACTACTTGTAGAAATTAATTTTGCCAGCCGACAGATGGACGGCGAAGTGCTGCAGGGTGAATTCAAAGGCGTGCGTCTGTCTTCCCTCTCGGGCGAGCAGTTACAGCAGTTAGCAACCAGCCTTAAAGCGCAAGGTGATCCTGAATCAGCGTTACTGTTGCAGGCCTATATGCTGCGCAACAGTCAGAACCCCGGTAATCAATCCCAAGATAGTTATCAGTCGTCTAGCTTTGGTGCACTCTCGGACGAGGAGGCGCTAGAGATCCTCGGCCTTAAAAAGGGTGCCAGCAAGGAAGATATTAACAAGGCTCACAAACGCTTGGTTCAGCGACTCCATCCAGATCGAGGTGGCAGTGACTATCTGGCCGCCAAAATCAATGCTGCTAAAGACCACCTGGTTTAAGCGCTAAAATGCGGTATGGACATTCAGGCTCGGACATAGAGGGCAGATTTAACTGGAAGCTAATCAGGGTTATCTGGCCTTACTTACTAGAGTATAGAACCCGTGTCGGCTTGGCCCTAGCCTGCTTGGTATTGTCAAAGGCGGCCAGCGTTAGCGGCCCCTTCTTGCTCAAACATTTAGTTGACAATTTAACGCCAGAAACCGGCGCGAAGGCGCTGCTCGTAGTGCCACTAGCCCTAGTTCTTGCCTATGGTTTTGCGCGTTTCTCAATGATCCTACTTGGTGAAATACGCGACACTGTTTTTGGTAGAGTCACTGAACGCGCGATGCGTCGCATTGGCCTGCAGGTGTTCGAGCATATTCATAATCTCGACCTAGACTACCACCTCAATCGTCGCACCGGCGCACTCGCCCGCGATATTGAGAGGGGCACAAATGGCATCAGCTTTTTGATGCGCTTTTTTGTCTTTAATATAGCGCCAACACTAATTGAGATAAGTCTGGTTATTGGCCTGCTGTTATTTAACTATGGCCCCGCATTTGCTGCTATTACACTGAGCTCAGTGGTGCTTTATATCGCGTTCTCCATGATCACTACCGACTGGCGCACTCGCTTTGTTCGGGAGGCCAATCAGGCAGACAATCAAGCTAGTACAAGAGCAATTGACAGCCTGCTCAACTATGAAACAGTCAAGTATTTCACCAATGAGCGGTTTGAGGCCAGTCGTTACGATCAGTCGCTGGCTGAATGGGAAACCGCACGACGGAAAAATCGCCTTTCACTGCTATCGCTGAACACTGGACAGGCATTGATCATTACTCTAGCCATGACCGCGATGATGTGGTTGGCCGCCATTCGAGTGACTGAAGAGACCATGACCCTTGGTGACTTTGTACTTATTAATGCCTTTATGATGCAGCTGTTTGTGCCGCTTAACTTCCTAGGTTTTGTCTACCGTGAAATCAAAGGTTCCATGGCTAATATTGAAAATATGTTTGCCTTGATGGATCTCAAACCTAAGATTTATGAGCAAGCGAACGCCCCTGACCTTGTGCTAGATAGAGGACAGATTAGTTTCGAGTCGGTCAGCTTCCACTACCGCAGGGACCGCCAGATAGTGGACTGTATTAGCTTTACTGTTGAAGCGGGGCAAAAAGTGGCAATCGTTGGTGCAAGCGGTGCTGGAAAGTCATCACTGGTTAAACTGCTGTTTCGTTTTTACGACCCCCAATCTGGGCGTATTTGCATAGATGGTCAGAATATCTCTAGCGTTAATCCCGATTCACTGCGTCGAGTTATTGGCGTGGTACCCCAGGATACCGTGCTCTTTAATGACAGCATATTTGAAAATATCCGCTATGGAAATCCCGATGCCAGCGATAATCAGGTAATGGAAGCCATCAGACTGGCCCACCTACAACATTTTGTCGACCAGCTACCAGAGGGGGCCGATACCTTAGTTGGTGAGCGAGGCTTGAAACTGTCCGGAGGTGAAAAACAGCGGGTAGCAATAGCCAGAACTATTCTTAAACGACCTGCTATTTTGGTCTTTGACGAGGCAACCTCGTCACTGGATAGTAGATCTGAACGCTCAATATTGGCAGCCATCAATGCAATTTCTCAGGGCCACACCAGTCTAGTGATAGCCCATCGGCTATCGACCATTATCGATGCTGACAACATACTAGTATTGGACCAAGGCCGTATTATTGAACAGGGGAATCATCAACAGTTACTTGAGACTCAGGGTCGCTATGCTGAGTTATGGTCCGCTCAGCTGCGCCATAGCGACTAACTTAAACCTCGTCATAAACCACCTATTTGAAAGCCTATCAGTGCCCTATTGGCATCTAAAAAGATAACTGGTTCGCTTTTTCACTTACTACTGGTTGCACAAACAAAGTAGCCCCATAAACTCTCCGCAATCAACAACATTGAGTTGGCAGGATGCTAACAAGGAGAACTATTATGGGCAAAGGTTTAAGTTGGCTACCTACAGTAACAGGTATAGCGATTTTAAGCTTATCAGCGGCCTCTACTAGCCTCGCAGGCACCGTTGAAATTACTTACGAAAACACTGCAACCTCACATAAAAATGCCGGCCTACACGAACTCAGTATAGATGGCCAAACCACCTTCGCAGTCAATACAAAATCAGCGAGAACCAGCCCGGGCAAAACCTGGACAGCCACAGTAAACAGTTACGCAGACGTACAGGCAGGCGCTGGAAAATACAACCGCCGCGCCGGTGGTGCTAAAAAATACAATCAGGCTGGCTGGCTGTTCGAGCAGATGGTGATCGCCGACACTCTCAGTAGAGCCAGCCGAAATCTCAATACCGCAATCAGCAAGGCTATTTGGAAAATCATGGGTAAAAAAG
>JABJEX010000017.1 GCA_018663035.1 Porticoccaceae bacterium | reverse complement strand
TTCTAACCACATTGATCAGTGGCACGCCGTCATCCTGACAAATCTTTACCAGCATCTGACCCAGATTTGAGGCTGCAGCAGTGTTAAGGAGGGCTGTGTGATTTTCCATTTTCATGGTTTCCACAAAGGCCAGAGCAGTCAGTGGGTTTACAAAGGAAGACGCAGCTTCCATAGAGGTAGTCCCCTCATCCATCACCAGACAGCTCTGTGCGGGAACACAGCAATACTGGCTATACATAGCCCCACCAGCTACACCAACAGTTTTGCCGATCAGATGTTTGGCATTGGCACCGGCATCTACCACTACCCCGCCCCCTTCATTGCCCGCTTGCATAGATAGGCCCATGCGCGGCTTCATTGCGCCCATCATTGCGGGGTGCAATTTTATGGATGTGACAGCCTGATCTCCTTCCCCAGAAACACTGATGCTATCTAGATCCGCAGCGAAGGTAACCAGCAAGGCAAGGTCAGAGGGATTAATAGGGGAAGCTTCTACTTTGAGAAGAACCTCATTTTCGCCGGGAACTGGCCGCTCTGAATTAACAATGGATAGTTCCAATACGCCTTCACTGGTGATCGTTGAGCGTATTTGTTTTGAGCTATTGTCTGACATGATTTCCCTCATTAGTTATAGGTATTAGGAGCAGGCACTATAGTTGACCCTTGATTAATATGCAGTATGATATGGTTTGTTAGGTTGATTATACAAGTAGTCATTAAAATCATACTGGTATAGAAGCGTAGACTATGACCCAATGTAAAAGCCCTGTAAGCAATGCACTAAGCCTGATCGGCGGCAAATGGAAAATCGCCATTATCTATAATTTGCGCCAAGACCCGGTTCGGTTTGGCGAGTTAAAGCGCATTCTGTCTCCCATTACTCAACAGATGCTGACCAAACAGCTGCGTGAGTTGGAAAGAGATCGACTGATCGATCGCAAGGTCTACGAAGTCATTCCCCCTAAGGTGGAATACTCTCTGACCAACTTTGGTCAGTCTTTTATGCCAGTGTTAGATTCCCTGTGCAAATGGAGCACAGAGAATAACGACCTGATGCAGTCTATCTCCCAAGATAACCACTCCAAATAAACTGCAAAAACATCAACCCAGAGACCCACTAAACCCATAAAAATAGGAGTTGCCCTCAGCATGAGCCATATCTACACCCCACCAAAAGTCTGGAGTTGGGACAAACAGAGTGGCGGCAAGTTTGCAGCCATCAATCGACCCATAGCAGGCGCGACCCATGATAAAGAACTACCCATAGGCAAGCACCCTTTCCAGCTCTACTCCTTGGGCACACCCAATGGCGTAAAAGTCACCATTATGTTCGAAGAGCTTCTGGCTCTGGGGCATAAAGATGCAGAGTACGATGCCTGGCTAATTAATATTGGGGAGGGGCAACAATTTAGTAGCGGCTTTGTAGAGGTCAATCCCAACTCAAAGATCCCCGCACTGATGGATCGCCGGGGCGCCGAGCCCGTTCGCATTTTCGAGTCTGGGGCTATGCTGATGTATCTGGCCGAGACCTTTAATGAATTTTTGCCTACCGCTATTCCAGAGCGCTCAGAATGCTTGTCCTGGTTATTCTGGCAGATGGGCAGCACGCCATTTTTGGGCGGTGGCTTTGGTCATTTTTATGCCTATGCCCCAGAGAAGTATGAGTACCCGATTAATCGCTTTGCAATGGAAGTTAAACGGCAGCTCGATGTGCTCGATCAAACCTTGGCTAATCGTGAATACTTAGCCGGTGATAACTACTCAATCGCCGATATAGCCACCCACCCCTGGTATGGCACATTGGTCTCAGGCTCTCTCTATAGTGCCCAGGAATTTTTAGATGTGGCCAGCTATACCAATGTAATAAGATGGGCGGAGCAAATTCAGGAACGTCCGGCTGTACAGCGAGGGCTGAGAGTCAACCGTGTTTGGGGAGACGAAAGCCGGCAGCTTGCGGAGCGCCATAATGCCAGTGACTTTGAGGATTAAATAACCACTGAGTAACAGAGTTTCACACTCATAAAGAAAGGAAAATACCAGCACAGAGCGCAGCCATCTAGGCCAGTGTCGAACTGTTTTAAAGCACAAGCAGCCCCAACAGAAAGGCATATAGCGGACGAAAATAGTCCAAGGTTATTCCCAATCTAAGGGTTAGTAGAGTTGCTCCAGGGTTACGCTGTCACCGCGCTCTAGGCTATGTATTAAACTGCTGATTTTGCGGTTGACCGGCATATCTAGGCCTACCTTCTCGCCGCGCCTCACCACAGCTTCATTGAGAAACTCAATTTCAGTTTTTCTACCCTGAGAGATATCTTCCCACATCGAAGAGCGGGCATGGGGGTCTATATCTAACATGGCCTTGGCCAGCCGCAAAAACAGCCAGTTGGGCAAGCTCAGTATTGCTGGCATCCAGGCGGGCTTAACCGCTGTAAACTGCCCCAGCTCAACCCCCTCTGCTGCGGCCACCTGCAACCACTCGCGCTGGGCTGCGGCATAGAGCCTGCGTAGTTTAGGGTTCTCAAGCTGGGTTTTAATCGGCTGGTCTGCCACTGCATTAAGAGCATTGTTGAGATTGAGCAGCAACTTGCCATAGATCAGCGGCTTCATATCCCGGTAAAGCTGGCAGGGGAAACCAATGTCACCCAGCTGCTCGGCGAGCTGCTCTGTCACCTTGGTGCGGTGCATTACAAACGCCCCCTCAGTGCCCCGATGGAAGCGGGCATTGTCCAGACTCAGTATATTGAATGGCGTAATTCCCTGCCAAACGGCACCATCGGGCAGTTGGTGCTGAATAGCCTCCAGACTGTCGAGACCATTTTGCATAAAAAACAACTGAGCACCGCCCTCTGCCAGCTGCTTTAAATCCGCAACCGACGCCTCCAGCTGATGACATTTTAGGGTGACAAACACGGCATCAAAGGTCTCGCCTGCCAGCTGGGTGATTAGCCCAGTGGGCATTACCCTTTCATTCTGGCCGGTATAGTCTGTAAGAGTGACGCCCCCAGCGGCCACAATGGAGTCGCGAATACGCTGGCGACAGATCAGACTGACCTTATGGCCGCACAGCTGCAGCAGCCCACCCAGATAACAGCCGGTCGAGCCGGCGCCATAGATTGCTAGTTGCATGCAGTTACTCCTACCCTTGTCCCATAGGCTCAATGCCTACAGGCCTCCAAGCGTTTATGACAGACACTAAATACTTAGATCGCGAAGATTGTAATCCTTGAGCTCGGCCTTGGCACTCTCACTCCAGTGGAAAGTCTTACCGGCCTCGATAAATGGCTGATATTGATAGGACTCTTCGTCTGGGAAACGCCGCTTGCGCGCGTCTATGGCATAGCCCAGAGGTTTTGACCGCTCGTCAATCAGCGCCTCATCGTAAAACATGGGCTCACTGTACAGGCCTGGCCCCTGAATCCCCAGCACCGATGAACGGCGGTGAAAGCCAAAATTCACCGTAACTCTGGGCTCAAAACCACAGTTGGGAAATGAGCCGTGCAGCAGCTGGCGATTGCAAATAATGACATCACCGGGGTTACACACCAGGGGCACCATGCCCTCTATGCGCTCACTTCCAGAATCTGCAATCAGTTTTTTAATATCAATTTTGCCCACCCTATGGCTGCCGGGTTTTACCCAGACGCCATTAACAGCAGTGCTGCCGTAGACCTGGGCCATAAAGTTAAACCCGTGGATACCCTCATCAAAGTGCTCACTGTCCCAGTAGGTGTCACCATCCTGATGCCAGGACACTGCGGCACCAACCCCGGGCTCTTTAATAAACAGGCTCTCATTAAAGGGGGCAAAATCACTGCCATTGACCGCTTCAGCCACACGCAGCAATTGAGGATGGCCATAAACCCGCAGACAGCTCTCTGAAAACTGCAGCGAGCCTAGCAAAATAAACGGGGCGAACTCTGGCGCCGAGGCACTGGCCTCTGGTTCAAACAACTTCACCTGATGACGGCCATTGGCCAGCTCAGTGCCCCCCAGAGGGTCACCTAAGGGTTTCGACCACACTAGGTTGGGGCCAACACAGTCTGCTCCCAGAGCCGGCTTGCCGTCCTTGGTTAACTTGCCATTGGGTTCCGCAGGATAGGACGCACGTATCTGGTCTAAATCCTCTTTGATATCCTGCAGCTCATCCTCGGCCAGCACATTTTCAAAGATGTAAAACCCGTATTTGGAGTAAGCACTTAGAATATCTGCCGCCAGATTGCCCCGCTTATCAAAGCGAATAGCGCCACGGTTATCTAGCGCATAGGCGTTGCGCTCGCCCTGGGTTAAATAGCTGCGCATGGCCTCAGCATCATCGCCATAATGGGCGGCACAGGCTGCAATGGATTCACTGATATCTTGTTTCATAAAAGGGCCTTTGTTAAGATTTTGCTGTTTTAATTATCCATCAATTTTACTGAGCAGTTAAATCTGTGGTCAAGGGTTTTTCGCTGAGGTCATTCTATGAGTAGTCCAACCCTAGCAAGGGGCAATATCACCCGCCAAGCGAACAAAAAATTGCGTCGCCAACGCATTCTGGATATCGCCAAACATCTAATAGCCTCTCAGGGGTTCGAAGCATTTACCCTGAGCCACCTTGCTAAAGAGGCTGGTGTATCCACACCTACCATTCACAATCTGTTTGGCAAAAAAGATAATATTTTCCAAGAACTTGTCTCGCAGATGGTCAATACCATAAGCCTGGCTCTGTCTAACCCCGATGTGTCTGACCCCATAGAGGGCGCAGAGGTGTTTACCGACAATCTGCTGCGGCTATATAAACAGGATGAGGCATTTTATCGCTCTGCCTTTATGGCGGCTGACCGCACCGGGTTGTTTGACCATAAGTTACCCGATGGCATATTCCACCAGTCGCTGCAGATAGCAGAGCGGCTCTGTAGTGAAGCAAAGGAAAATGGTTTTCTTAAGGGAAATATTGCAACTGGCACGCTTGCCGAGCAACTTTTCGCTTGCCAGCGCCTGGCACGCCAAGATTGGGTTAATGGTTATATAGACTTACAGCGCTACAGAAAGCAGGTATTGATAGGCATGTATATTACCTATGCCGCCGATGCCAGCCCCGACTTTTATAAAATGCTGTGCAACAAAATCAACCAGCTTGTGGACAGCTAGGGGACCCGCTGCCAGGATTTAGTTTGATAGACAAATCCCAGGTAGCCACGCACCATAAGTGCACCACCCTCCAGCCAGACTTTGGCCTTGTAGGACCCACCAGTTTCAGGGTCAAATACAGTGCCACTCTGCCAGATAGATTTCTTTAAGCTAAGCCCGTTAATCACTTCCATACCAATAACGGGCTTGCCATATAAGTCTCCTTTACACTTCTCACAGAGCGGATTTTCCTCAGGCTGATTTTGCAGGCTAAGTATAGTAGCGTAGAGCTTGCCCTCTTCAATTCGCACCTCCACTGTCGACTGGACAGTACCCTCCTTATCAAAGGTATTCCAAAGTCCGGACGGATCAGCTGCTGGGTCAGCCCACGCGGTACTGGCCCATAAGGACACAAGCAAAATAAGTAAATTTTTCATTACTACCACCTCTTAGGATTTAACCTGTATATCCAGGGTCTTTCTTGGCCCCGGAAAAAATCGATTTGTCTGCTTCTGATAATCCGTATACCCAGGTCTTTTCTGCGCCGAGTAATACTCCGACGGCACCGCGCCTGTGATATAGACCAATGTACTGTATATAAACTTAGAGGCCAACAAAAGACCCAGCCCCAGCAGCCACCATACTGCATCGGTTTCCGCGCCCCTCAGAGCCAGCCATGACGGAATAGCGGCAATAACCAGGCCATTCCACACCATCCATTCGGCAAAATAATTAGGGTGTCGACAGTATTTCCACAGGCCGACATTGCACACCTGATTGTGCTTGCCCGATTTTTTCATCTCTCTAAGAAAGTGGAGTTTTTGCAAATCGGCAACTGATTCCATAGCAAAAGCCAATATCCAGATAACCAAGCCGAGCAACTCTAAAGCATGTAACTGCTCGCTGCTGTTAGACGCAATAATAAACACCGGGAACGCTAAAAACGACGCATTGGCCAGCCCCTGAGAAATAGCATCCACCTGCAGGGCCAGCCCAGTATTGGTTTTGCCCTCCTGCTGCCAAACAATGCGCTGATACTGATAACGGGGAAACTCCTTCTTTAACAATCCCAATCGCCACATTTTCAGGGCACCCAGTCCCATACGCAGACCTATCAGCACAACCACCCCACTGACAACAAGAGACCGCAGCCAATAACCATCGCTGTACTGGAAGCTGATAATGCCAAGAACCACCAACCCCCAGGGCCAGCCAATATCTACATAGCTCATACGTCCGGTGCGCCATATTGGTATGCACACAACCAGAGTAAACAGTACTAGCTGCCCCAGGCCATTAATAAGCGCCAAATTAGAGAAAGCCGAACTATTTAAGATAATAATGAGCCCCACCAAGAAGGCATAGAGAGGACGAAAGTACTTCATAGTTAATTCCGGATCTATTGTAGGTTTCCTTCGGTAACCTAATCTTAAACACTTATGGTTTGCAAAGGATTTATAACAGGAGATTATATGTCGAACAGACCTCTTTA
>JABJEX010000092.1 GCA_018663035.1 Porticoccaceae bacterium | reverse complement strand
CAGTTGCTAAAAAGCCAGTTAATAAAAAGTCGGTCGCTAAAAAATCACCAGTTAAAGTTAGCAGCTTGCAGTCAAAAGTTAAAACTCAAGCAGCGCGTCTTGATGCGTCTCGTAAAAAAATTGTTGCAGCTAAAGATAAGCTGGCCGCCAAAGCAACCAATCAGGCTCGTAAATCGCTGGCTACGGCGCGCAAAGACTTTAAGTCTAACAACGCTAAATTAAAAGCTCTTCAGGCTGATTTAAAGGCTGCTAAAACTGCTCAGCGTGTTGCTCAGATTTTGGCGGGAGTCGCCAAAGCTGAGGCCAAGTCTGAAGCTTCTTTGAAAGCACTCAGTGCGCGAATTGAGAAGAAATCCAAGACAGATTTAAGTGCTGCTGTTAAGAAGTTTGAAGCTCGCTGGCTGAAGGCTCGTGCGCTCGCTGATGCTAAGCGTCTTAAGGCTGCTAAGAAAGCGGCGGCGGCAAAAGTGAAGGTAGCTGAAAAAATTGCTGCTGCTCAGATGAAAGCTGAAACCGCAAAGGCAAAGGCAAAAGCTGAAAAAGAAGCAGCTAAAAAAGCGACGGCTAAAAAAGCTACAGCTAAGAAGGTTGCAGTTAAAAAGGCTACAACTAAGAAAGCGACAACTAAGAAGGCGTCAGTCAAAAAGTCTGTAGCCAAGAAGCCTGCAGTTAAAAAAGTCGCTGCTAAAAAAATGGCGGCTAAAAAAACCGCTGCTAAAAAGCCAGCGGTAAAAAAAGCATCAGGTAAGAAAACTACCGCAGCCAATAAAAGTACGACCGCTAAAAAAGCCTCAGTAGCGAAGGCGGCAGCCAAAAAGGCTCCACGTGCAA
Source organism: Porticoccaceae bacterium (assembly GCA_018663035.1). Classification (GTDB taxonomy): domain Bacteria; phylum Pseudomonadota; class Gammaproteobacteria; order Pseudomonadales; family Porticoccaceae; genus HTCC2207. Next base: position 5,573 of record JABJEX010000092.1, on the reverse strand, counting down.
AATCGGCAGCTAAGAAGTCGCCTGCAAAGAAGGCTTGAGCCAAAAAATCCAGATAGTCTAATTGGTTCTAGACCTGTAAAATCCCTCGCCTAAGGTGGGGGATTTTTTTTGCCCAGCAACTATTGGAACTGTAATGACAGCTTTGCTAACAATTGAGACTTCAACGCCAGCTTGTTCGGTCGCTCTGCAGTTATGCGATAGGCAAATCTCTAGATATTCTGAGGAGCCGCGCTCCCATACCAGGCTGATTATGGGTATGGTTAGCGAGGTGCTTGAAGAGGCCGGCATATTGGTTTCGCAGCTAGATTCTATAGGCGTCTCGGTTGGCCCCGGCTCATTTACAGGCCTGCGAATAGGCTTTGCGACGGTTCAGGGGCTAGCGTTTGCCAAGGATACTCCAGTGGTTGCAGTGTCCAGTTTGCAAGCTATGGCTGCCACGTTTTTGCGTAAACATAGGCAACTACCAGTTGGCTCCAAGATTGTGTCAGTGCTGGATGCTCGTATGGGTGAATTCAACTGTGGTTGCTATCAGGTTGGAGAAGAGAGTACTGAGGGCATTGTGCCTGATCAGCTGCTAAGTGCTGAGCAGGCTCTGGACTTTATTGAGTTACATCAGCCAGAGGTGATTATTGGTGAGGCTGAGGTGCTGCTTGACAGTCAGGTTAATTGGCTCGCTCGATACACCGCCGTTTTGCCCGATGCACTGGATCTGCTGCCAATTACAGGCAGAGCATTTGCAGATGGTTTAGCGCAACCGATAGAGTCCATTGAACTGGTCTATTTGCGAGGCACCGAAGCCTGGCAAAAACGAAAGCGACTGAGAGAGAGCTGATTGATGGAAGTGGTAGATTAATGGATATAGTACAGACGGTATGGTTAGCGTTAATTCAAGGCCTCTCGGAATTTTTGCCTATTTCCAGTTCGGCACATTTGATTTTGCCGTCTCAGGTTTTAGGTTGGCCAGATCAGGGTTTGGCCTTTGATGTGGCTGTGCATGTTGGCTCATTTGTCGCTGTGGTGGTCTATTTTCGCCATGATATTCAAACGCTGCTCCGAGCCTGGTTGCAAAGCATAGCCTCTAGAGACCTGAGTAGTGCCCACAGCCAGCTGGCATGGGGTATTGTTATTGCTACTATTCCAGCGGGGCTGACCGGCCTGTTGCTCGGTGGTTACATTGAGATGCATCTGCGCTCTATGGCAGTGATTGCGGCCACGACTATTATCTTTGGGTTGCTGTTAGGCTGGGCAGACTATCGTTTTAGAGGGTCTAAAACGATTGAGCAGCTAACCTGGAAATCGGCTTTAGTGGTTGGGCTAGCTCAGTGTCTGGCGCTGATTCCAGGAACATCAAGATCAGGTATTACTATGACTGCTGCGCTGGCTCTGGGTTTTGATCGCACCGCGGCGGCACGTTTTTCGTTTCTTCTGGCAATCCCCATTATTGCTTTGAGTGGTGGTTACAAAGGGCTACAACTTGTTAATCAAGACTCGGTTGCCTGGTTTGAGATAGTTCTTGGCACATTTGTATCCGGCATCACTGCCTATCTCTGTATTCACAGCTTTTTAGCGCTGGTTGAGCGGGTTGGCATGCTGCCCTTTGTGATTTATCGCCTAGTACTGGGTGGGGCTTTAATTTTTATACTCTGGAATTCGTAGAACTATGAGCGTAAACCTGGCATTTATCGGTTTGGGTGTCATGGGTTATCCCATGGCCGGATGGTTGAGTCGCAATGGCTGCTCGGTAACTGTTTACAATCGCACCAAATCCGTTGCAGAGCGCTGGTTATCTGAATATCCCGGCAAGCTTGCCGAGACGCCCGCTGCTGCAGCTAAAAATGCACAGATAATTTTTGTCTGTGTGGGCAATGATCAGGATGTACGTGAGGTGGTTTTGGCTGATCAGGGCGTTTTAGCAGGGGTTAGCTCCGGCTCGATTGTTGTAGATCACACCACCACCTCCGCAAAATTAGCTAGAGAGCTAGCGGTTGCACTTGAGGCCATACAATGCAGTTTTATTGATGCACCTGTCTCAGGAGGTCAGCAGGGCGCTGAGAGCGGTCAACTGACGGTGATGTGTGGTGGTCAAACAGATATATTTAAACAGGTTGAACCCATAATCGACTACTATGCTAAATCGGTTCAGCTTATGGGTGATCACGGCAGTGGGCAGCTCTGTAAGATGGTCAATCAGATTTGTATCGCTGGCCTGTTACAGGGGCTTGCTGAGGGACTCAATTTTGCCGAGCGCGCCGGTCTAGATGCACATCAGGTTGTCGAGGTTATCAGTAAAGGCGCTGCGCAGTCTTGGCAAATGGAAAACCGCTACAAAACTATGCTTGCTGGAGACTATGATCACGGCTTCGCTGTGCAATGGATGCGTAAAGATCTAGCCTTTGCTTTAAATGAGGCAAAGAGCAACGGCAGTCTGCTACCAATTACAGAACTAGTAGACCAGTATTACGCCGAGGTGCAGGACCTCGGAGGTAACCGATGGGATACATCAAGCCTGCTGGCTAGGCTTAAAGCTAAAAATAACGGGTAAACCCCAATAGATGAGTACAAGGACAAATAATATGACCCAGACAACCCAAGATTTTAATTCAGGCTTAAAGGCGTTTCTCGATGCTTCGCCAACGCCCTTTCATGCTGTCACCAGCATGATTGCGCTGCTTGAAATTGGGGGTTACCGCAGTCTAGATGAATCGCAGGCCTGGGATCTAAAACCAGGTGCTAAGCATTATGTTACTCGCAATGGATCCTCCATTATCGCGTTTGTGGTGGGGACTGAGCCACTCGCTAAGTCAGGTTTGAGGCTAGCCGGTGGGCACACTGACAGCCCCTGTCTGATGGTAAAGCCGCAGCCAGAAATCAATAACATGGGCTATTTTCAGCTAGGTGTTGAAGTCTATGGTGGCGCTCTGTTAAACCCCTGGTTCGATCGAGATTTATCGATTGCTGGCCGTATCGTATATCGCGATCAGGCCCAGCAGCTTAAACAAAAAGTTGTCGACTTTAAGCAACCAGTTGCGATGATCCCCAGTCTAGCTATCCACTTAGATCGCGAGGCCAATAGCGGTCGATCAATTAATGCCCAGAATGATATCCCGCCGGTTCTTTTTCTAGAGGACGGGCTGACCGGCAGTACCGATTTTCGTACTCTTTTAGCAGAACGGTTTTTAGGTGAAGATTCGGAGGTTCTAGACTACGAGCTTTGCTTTTATGACACCCAACCTGCTGCTGAGATCGGATTGAAGCAGGAGTTTATAACGTCGGGGCGTTTGGATAATCTTCTCAGTTGCTATGTAGCCATTCAGGCTCTGCTAGCGGCAGAGGGCAATAACACCAGTCTAATCGTTTGTAATGATCATGAAGAGGTTGGCAGTGTTTCAGCTATTGGGGCAGATGGGCCGTTTCTTGAGTCAGTGTTGGAGCGAATTGTGCAGGCTCAGGGCGCCGATAACATTAACTCTGTGATTGATGGGTCGCTAATGATTTCCTGTGACAATGCTCATGCCGTGCATCCCAATTTTATTGCTAAACATGATGGCACTCATATGCCAGTACTAAACGGTGGACCGGTTATTAAGGTCAATGTAAAGCAGCGTTATGCAACCACCAGTGTTACCGCCAGTCTGTTTAGACAGCTGTGTGCTGATTCGGATGTGCCTATGCAGACCTTTGTATCGCGCAGTGATCTCGGCTGCGGCAGCACCATAGGTCCAGTTACATCTTCACGGCTTGGAGTGCCCACGCTTGACGTGGGTATTCCCCAGTTGGCCATGCACTCCTGTCGCGAGGTTACAGGGTCCGAAGACCCCCTGAGATTAGCTTTGGTACTCGAGGCGTTCTTCAATAAGGCGGGAAATTTAAGTATAGAGGTTGAGTAACCTCAGTGAATGATTATCATAGCTGCCATTACTAACCAGTATTAATTGAGCCAGAGTTTATGAGCCAAAAACGTGTTTTAACCGGTATTACCACTTCTGGGACGCCGCATTTAGGAAACTATGTGGGCGCCATTCGACCTGCAGTAGAGGCAAGTCTTACAGGGGAGTTTGAGTCGTTTTTCTTTTTGGCAGATTACCATGCTTTGATCAAGGCTCAGGATCCAGATCTGGTTCATCAGTCGACTCTTGAAATCGCCGCAGCTTGGTTGGCACTTGGGCTGGATCCAGATAGGGTGACATTTTATCGACAGTCGGATATTCCAGAAATCCCAGAGTTAACCTGGCTGCTAACCTGCATGACTGCCAAGGGCCTGATGAACCGTGCCCATGCCTACAAAGGTGCTGTACAGGTCAATATTGAAGCTGGCGAAGATGAAGACAATGCCATCAATATGGGGCTGTTTAGCTATCCTATCCTTATGGCCGCCGACATTTTGATGTTTAATGCCCATCAAATACCTGTGGGCAAAGATCAGATTCAGCATGTTGAAATGGCGCGTGACATAGCGCAGCGCTTTAACCATCATTATGGCGAACACTTTGTGCTACCTGCAGCTCAGGTGGACGAGGATGTTGCTATTTTGCAGGGTCTGGACGGCCGCAAAATGAGTAAGAGTTATGGCAACACGATCCCGTTATTTTTGACTGAAAAACAACTTAAAAAACATATAAATAAGATTAAAACTAATCTTCTAGAGCCAGGCGAACCAAAGGATCCGGATAGTTCTGCGCTATTCCAGATTTGGAAGGCCTTTGCGACAGAGAGCCAGACTGCTGAGATGCGCAGAGAGTTTGCCAATGGTATTGCCTGGGGGGAAGCCAAACGGCAGCTTTTTGAGTTGGTTAATGAGCAGCTTCTTGAGCCGCGTGAAAAATATATGCAATTACTTGAGAACCCAGCACAGGTTGAAGACGTACTTGTTAGGGGCGCTGTCAAGGCGCGCAAAGAGAGTACATTACTGATTAAAAAGCTTCGCAGTGCTGTAGGTATAAGGCCGTTGGGTTAGTTTTTAAATTGGCCTGTTTGAGAGCCAAGCTTGCATGTATAATGCCGGCCGCATCAGCAACATAACTGAAATCCTTCTGGCGCTATAGCAAATTTGCAGTTTAGCACTTTATCAGTTTAGTCTCCCAAGGGTGACAAACTGTTGTGAAGGGAAATTTTATGGGAATTACAAGTCTTATGGGAACAACAATGAGTCAACTAAGAATTTTTGCACTAATCACCTTTGTCTGTGTAGCGCTTTGGGGCTGCAGTGCCAAAGAAAAACCTCAGCTTACGGCCGCGCAGGAGCAAGCCGTTGCTGAGCGCATCGCGCCAGAGGGTCATGTGGTTAAAGCTGGCCAAGTAGTAGCAGTGGCTGCTGCCGGTGCTGCGCGCTCAGGCAGCGATATCTACGCTTCTAACTGTCTTGCCTGTCATGCTTCTGGTGTTGCGGGCGCACCTATCTTAGGTGATGTGGCAGCCTGGACTGACCGCCTTTCTAAAGGTATTGAGACCGTCTACAGCAATGCTATTAATGGTATCAATATGATGCCAGCGCGCGGCACCTGTGCCAGCTGTAGTGATGATGAAGTGATAGCCGCTATCGACTACATTCTGGACAATAGTAAGTAAGTTACCCT
>JABJEX010000016.1 GCA_018663035.1 Porticoccaceae bacterium | reverse complement strand
TGATCAGGGCGGTGTCGCAGATCAATCTGGTCTCGGCGACAACTGGGCCCACGGTCGCTTTCGGGCGCCCTATGTTCGCGACCCACTTGGCAGTGCTGGCTATGCGGTGGACACTATGGAAACTGCGGTCGACTGGTCGATGGTGACCGAATCTATGGAAAAAATTGAGCAGGCGATTCGCACTGGCTTGGCTGATGAGGGCGAGCAGGTACATGCTTATACCCATCTCAGCCATGTCTATGGGCAGGGATCAAGCATCTACACTACCTATGTCTATCGCTTTGGCGATAGCTACGAGCAAGCACTGCAGCGCTGGAGAAAACTCAAGGCAGCAGGTGCAGCACAAACCGTTGCCTGCGGGGGTACCATCAGCCACCAGCATGGAGTAGGTGCCGACCATCGTCAGTATCTAACAGCAGAAAAAGGCGAGTTAGGCATAGCAGCCATTGAAAATCTCTGCCAACTGTTTGATCCCAAATGCCAGATGAATCCGGGGAAGTTGCTCCCTGACGCGAATTAGCCCATGACTAAAGCCATGACCCCTAAGGTGCTTCTAGACAGTATGCGAGCAGGTAACTCCCTAGACTGGGACGTTATTATCGTGGGTGGCGGTATCACAGGTGCTGGGGTACTCAGAGAAGCTGTAAGGCGTGGCTACAGTGCTCTGCTAGTAGAGCAACAGGATTTCTCCTGGGGAACATCTAGCCGATCATCAAAGATGGTTCATGGCGGTCTTCGTTATCTTGCTGCAGGCGACCTCAAACTAACCAAACACTCTCTGCAAGAGCGTGAACGACTGCTTAAAGAGGCCCCGGGGCTGGTTGACCGGATTGCCTTTTACTTTGCTCTAGGTAAGGGAAACTTCCCCGGTCGTTTGGCGATGACGATCATTCTAACCATCTATGATTTCTTGGCGGGGATTCGCGACCACAGGTACTGCAAAAATAGTGGCCTAGAAAAACGCTTTCCGGGCGTCTACACCAACAACCTTAAAGGTGCCTGTTATTACACTGATGCAATGGTGGATGACTCCAGGCTGGTATTGAGGGTCTTGCAAGAAAGCAGCAGCAGGGGCGGCCATGCCCTAAATTACTGTAAAGTGAGCGAGCTAAAAATTGAACAGGGCCAGGTAACTGGTGTTGTTATTAATACAGATCAGGGCGATCACATTTCCCTGCGCTCACCCGTGGTAATTAACGCCACAGGGGCCTGGGCAGACAAATTGAGAAATCAGCTTAACCCAGAGCAGCGAGTTCGCCCTCTGCGCGGCAGTCATCTGATTATTCCCAAACATCTTTGCCCTGTCACTGATGTACTGACCACCTTGCATCCAAAAGACAAACGCGGTGTCTATGTCTATCCCTGGGAAGGTGCCACGGTGATCGGTACGACAGATCTAGATCACCACGAGGATCTAGATATTGAGGCGAGTATTTCTGAGCAGGAAACCCAATACCTGTTAGAAGCGTTTAATACGGTTTTTCCGCAGCAGACCATATCTCGGGCTGATGTAATTTCAACCTGGGCTGGCGTACGCCCAGTGATAGGCTCAGAGAGTAGCAAAGATCCCTCCAAAGAGCGGCGCGACCATGCCACCTGGTCTGACAATGGCCTGATTACGGTCAGCGGCGGCAAACTGACCACCTTTAGATTGATCGCCATGGATGCACTAGCGGCGGCCGCAGATAGATTGCCAGAACCCAAAGCATTCAGCGACGACAGCGTATTTAGCCTACCAGAGCTAGATGCGGCCAGTCTGACGCCCCACAATCCCGAATGGGGTCAGCGACTCATAGGTCGCTATGGAAATCAGGCATCTAACCTGTTGGCCAACGCCAGCGCAGGTGAACAGGAGCCTATCGGTAACACCCTATTCTGCCTAGCCGAATGTCGCTGGGCAGCGCGCCACGAAGCGGTTCAGCATCTAGACGATTTACTGTTGCGGCGCACCAGGCTTGGTATGTGTCTAGCCAACGGTGGCGAAGAAATTTTCGATTCAATCCGGGCTATCTGTATGGCCGAACTGGGTTGGGACGACCAGCAGTGGCGGACAGAGCTAGCCCGCTATCGGCAAATTTGGCAGCAGTTCTATTATTTTCCGAACCCTAGCAACGGACCATAAAACAATAATACGGTGGCAGTTATGGACAAACCGAAATACTTTCTCGCCATAGATAACGGCACCCAGAGCATTCGTGCCATGATCTTTGATCAGCAGGGTACACTGGTCGCTAAAAGTAAGGTCGATATTGAACCCTATTTCTCGAGCCAGCCGGGTTGGGCAGAACAGCAGGCCGATTATTTCTGGGCCTGTCTCTGTCAGGCATGCAATGCTCTCTGGCCTATGCTCGACTTTCCCCGCGAGGATATTCAAGCTGTTTCCATAACCACCCAACGGGCCACTGCAATCGCTATGGGGCAAGACAATCAGCCCTTGCGCCCGGCTTTTAGTTGGCTGGATCAGCGAACCGTCGACAGCCTACCAAAATTAGGTGCCATTGAATCTGGTCTAATGAAATTGGTCGGCGCCAAGGCTTTTGTAGATCTGGTGCACCAGCAGGCCGAGGCCAACTGGATGGCTCAGAAAGAGCCAGATCTCTGGCAGCGGGTCGCAAAATTTATACTGCTGTCCGGCTATCAGACCTATAGGCTCACTGGTCAATACACAGATGCCATTGCCAGTCAGGTGGGCTATGTACCCTTCGACTTCAAAACGCTGGACTGGGCCTCTACCAAGGATTGGCAATGGCGCGCCCTAAGCATTACGCCGCAGATGTTGCCAGAACTTAAGCCAGCTGGAGAAATTCTCGGCCACATCAGCGAACAGGCTGCCGAACAATCTGGAATACCACTGGGTCTACCACTTATTGCCAGCGGCTCTGACAAGGCCTGTGAGGTCCTGGGTACTGGTTGCGTTGACGCAGAGACTGGGAGCCTGAGCTATGGCACCATGGCTACGCTGAATATCAGCAGCGAAAAATATCTCGAAGCCATTCCTTTCCACCCAGCCTATCCAGGTGTAGTACCTGGCTCCTTTAATGTTGAGATGATGGTTGAGCGCGGCTACTGGATGGTCAGCTGGTTTAAACAGGAATTCGGTCTCCATGAGCAGACCCTAGCAGATAGTAAAGGCGTGGCTGCTGAAACACTTTTCGACGAACTACTAAAAGCTGTGCCCGCAGGATCTATGGGCCTGACTCTTCAGCCTTACTGGGGAGGCGGCACCAATCATGCTGGCCCTGAAGCCAAGGGAGCAATTATTGGTTTTACTGAGGCACATACCAGAGCTCACCTCTACCGGGCCATGATTGAGGGCCTTACCTACGCGCTTCGCGAAGGTAAAGAGCTATTGGAAAAACGCAGCGGCAAAACGCTTAAGCGACTCGTAATATCTGGGGGAGGATCCCAAAGTGACCAAATTATGCAGATAAGTGCCGATATTTTTGGCATGCCCGTCGAGCGACCCCATACCTACGAGACATCGGGCTTAGGTGCTGCCATTGCAGCTGCAGTGGGCAGCGGAGTCTATGAAAACTTTGATGCCGCTGTGGCTCAGATGACCCATGTAGCTGATCGCTTTGAACCACAACTGGACAACCAAAATATCTATCAGCAGCTGTACAGCAATGTTTATAAAAAAATGTACGGTAATCTTAAGCCCACCTACGAAGCTATAAGATCAATTACTGGGCATCCAGCTTAATTATCGATAACAAAAAAGGCGGAGCCTGTATTCGGCTCCGCCCAATTGACTAGGTTCCTTAATTTTTAGCGCAACCAACCGCTAAACAGCGGCTGTAGTTCTCTGATTTTGCAGCTGATTATAATATTGGATTATATCTACCGCCGTACCCTTGGCTAAGACCGCTTGAACATCTTCTGACGACATCCCGACAGTCAGTTGAGCATTATTAACATTGAGCTCAAGGTGTAGATCTCCCGCCTGTTTATACGCCATACACCATTCTGTGCTAGCGTCTTCTAGGTCTGATACCACCGCTGAAAAATTAGCGGAGCTACTATCGGAAATCGCTGATCTTAGGTCGCCGACAGCGGTATTTACGTCAGCTTCCAGCGCTTGCCACTCCAATAAAATAGCCTGCAAGTTACTCTCTATCTCAACTGTCTGGTTAGACATAGCGGCAAAATTTTTAGACAGGATGTGAAGAGTAGATACGTCTGCTGTCAAACCACTAATTTGCTGTTCATCAGCCTCTATGGCCGCCTTATCTGCCTTTATTTTCAAAGCATCTATGGCGATATAGGTGGTGGCAACCGCGACTACTGGACCCAGCACAAACCACACAAATGCGCCCTCCGGAAAAGCCGCTATGGTGGCAACAGTTGCCAAGGTCAGGGCGATGCCATCAGCAATTCCCAGACCAACCAAAGCCGCTGTGAGACTTTTAATCTCATTGTGGAGGTTATCGATATCTGTATTAAGTTTGTCGATCTGAGCCTGATCCACGTTGGCTGCCTTTGTTGAATTGTCTGCAATACTTTGCAGGCTAGTCGCCATTGACGGCAGCTCATCTTTGAAGCCTTTAATGGCATTCAAGGCACCAGTTATGAAGGTAACTACCAGGCCAAAGGTACTACTGAGATTATTTAAGTCAGCGTTTAATGCATCTAGCGCGGGCTTGTTGCCAGGATCGCCCTCTAAGGACTGCGCCTGCATTTTGGCATTGGCTAACAGCTGAGTGATATTGTTGTTGTAAGTTTTTACATCACCCGGAACATTAAGTAGTCGCGCCATAACATTGTTAACCCAGGTTAGTGCCCCTGCATCAGCTTTCTCGTAGGCAGATACAAATTCATTCCAGTCCGGAGGGTTTTGATTAAGTGTTGGCAGGCTAGAAGATAAAACACTGGTAATCAGTGTGTTTACAGCAACTACATTCTGCTTATAAGACTGTTGTTTAACCGCTAGTGATACCGCATTTTTTT